>CANHBE010000013.1 GCA_947458575.1 Flavobacteriaceae bacterium
AGGATTCCTAGCCCTGATGGCAATGGCATCCTTTTGTGTGTCATTGCGAGGAACGAAGCAATCACACAAAAGATAGAATGGACAGCAGGAATAAGCTCCCAAAAGAAAACATCATGACCAGACCGCTAATTTTAGTTACCAATGACGATGGCATTTCTGCACAAGGAATCAGAACATTAATTGCCGTTATGGCCGAAATTGGAGAAGTTGTTGTCGTGGCTCCAGACAAGCCTCAAAGCGCCATGGGACATGCTATTACCATCAATAACACACTGTATTTGAACCGCACATCAGCCGATGGTGCCGAAATCGTTGAGTATGCTTGTTCCGGCACTCCTGTTGACTGTGTGAAGCTTGCTGTCAACGAAATACTGAAGCGAAAACCTGATTTATGTGTTTCAGGAATTAACCATGGCTCGAACTCTTCTATTAATGTGATTTACTCTGGAACAATGAGTGCCGCAGTTGAAGCTGGAATAGAGGGAATTACTGCAATTGGGTTTTCTTTATTGGACTATGATTGGAATGCCGACTTTAATCCGATTAAGTCTTTTGTGAAAAAAATTGCATTACAAACGATGGAGAATGGTCTCCCTGCCGGAACTGTTTTGAATGTGAATTTCCCAAAACGCTCTGAAGTCGATATAAAAGGCATTAAAATATGCCGACAAGCCAAAGCGATGTGGATGGAAAAATTCGACAAACGAACAACTCCCAATGGCAAGGACTATTATTGGCTAACGGGTGAATTTGTGAATGAAGACAAAGGAGAAGATACCGATGAATGGGCACTAAGTAATGGCTATATTTCTGTGGTTCCAGTTCAATTTGACATGACTGCACATCATGCCATTCAGCACTTAAACACTTGGGATTTTGATATTTAAGTCACATAATTGATGGTGGAAATGAAAAAAAGAGATTTACTTATTGGTGCATTATTGGCAATATTGACCTGCGGAATCGGCAGTTTCATTTTTATTTTGTTGGTCGCAAAAATGAATTTTGTTGAGGGATTGATGTTCTACAAGGCACATGGATTACTAGGTAAGATCATCACGTTGGGCGCCATTCTGAACTTGATTTTATTCTTTGTTTTGCTTAAGAAAAATAAAGAGTTGATGGCCCGGGGCGTTGTTTTGGGATTAATCATCTTAACAATTATTACACTACTTATCTAATTAATTAATCATCCGTACGATGAAGTACTATATCATTGCAGGAGAAGCTTCTGGGGATTTGCACGGGTCAAACTTGATGCGCGAGCTCATGATTGAAGACCGGCAAGCAGATATCCGGTTTTGGGGCGGTGATCTGATGAAGAAAGTCGGAGGAACATTGGTAAAACACTACCGAGATCTAGCTTTTATGGGATTTATTGAGGTGGTTTTTAATTTAAAGACGATCTTTCAAAATATTAATTTCTGCAAAAAAGACATTACTAATTTTCATCCGGATGCGATAATATTTATCGATTATCCCGGCTTTAATATGCGAATTGCAAAGTGGGCAAAAGAACGTGGAATCCCAACGCATTACTATATATCTCCTCAGATATGGGCGTGGAAAGAAAATAGAATTAAGGCCGTCAAAAGAGACTTTGACCAGTTGTATGTTATTTTGCCTTTTGAGAAGGAATTTTATGAAGTTAAACATCATTTCCCGGTTCATTTTGTCGGACATCCATTGATTGACGCTATCCAGCGCCAACAGCTTGTTTCCCAATCAGATTTTGTCCAACAGAACAAACTTGAAGACAAGCCGATAATCGCTGTATTGCCTGGGAGTCGAAAACAAGAAATCAAAAAGATGCTATCCGTCATGCTCAGTGTCGCCAATGATTTTGAAGGATTCCAGTTTGTAATTGCCGGTGCTCCAAGTCAACAATACGAATCTTATCAAGCTTTTTTAAAAGGTAAGAATGTACACTTTGTAAACAATAAAACTTATGAGTTATTGAGTCACGCAACCGCCGCATTGGTAACTTCGGGAACAGCCACACTAGAAACAGCATTATTCAAGGTTCCTGAAGTTGTTTGCTATAAAGGCAGTTGGATTTCGTATCAGATTGCCAAACGGATTGTAACATTGAAGTATATTTCTTTAGTCAATTTGATTATGGATCAAGAAGTAGTTACGGAACTTATTCAAGAAAATTGTTCGACCAAAAATATACGGACTGAACTACAAAAACTTCTTGACGAAGACTACCGAAAAAAGCTCCTTGCAAATTATGACCTCCTTCAGCAAAAATTAGGCGGTGGCGGTGCAAGCAAAAAAACCGCACAACTCATCGTACAGAGTTTATTGAAATAGAATTATTCACTTATTTTATCAATTAAGTCCATTGAAAACTACATTTTATCTTTTTATTATACTATCCGTTTTAGTAAGCTGTAAGCCTACTTCAAAAATTATTACTTCAAAATCTGAGGCTCAAAGTAGGGGTATTTACAAAACACCTGAAAACAAAAAAATAGTCGAGAAATCGCAGTCCGAACAAAAGAAACTTGAGGTAAAAAAAGCAACGACAGGAAGTCGAATTAAAGACAAAAACGAGGATGATTATATCATTAGCGTTGACGATTCCAATTATTTGGTTCGCCAGTTAATCAATACTGCTTCCGAGAATTTGGGAGTTCGCTATAGAAGCGGCGGCACAACTACAGATGGTTTCGATTGCTCAGGATTAATTTTCAGCACGTTTAAGAAATTTGATATTATCTTACCTAGATCATCCGTCGATATGGCCAAAATTGGTCGCATATTGGATGAACATGACATTCGGAAAGGCGATCTGATGTTTTTTACTACTAATGGAAAAAGAGTGATAAATCATGTCGGAATGGTAACCGAAGTAAATGATGAGGAAATCAAATTTATCCACTCATCCACCCAGAAAGGCGTAATAATATCATCTACGAAGGAACCATACTACGGTAATAATTTCGCGCAAGCCAACAGAATTTTAGAGTAAATTTCTTGTCTTATTGATTGAAATTGAATAACTTCGGCCTGTGAACGCCATTCAATTTCCTTTAAGCCGAATAACTATTGCCTTTATTTTCGGAATTTTGTTTGCCCATTGGGGCGAAATAGAATTCATTTGGGCATCTCTTTTTATTGCCATTTCCCTTGTTGTCTTCTGCGCTGTCTACTTCTTGACTCAAAAACGGATGCGTCCAACCCTCGGCTTCGGATTGGCGGCTTATCTGCTATCCTTCTTTTTGGGATCCTTTTCAATGCTAGTAAGTTCAGGTTGGAATCAGAGAGAAAATTTTATTTACAAAGTCGATTCATTTGAAAAACCACAACAATTGGAAGTTGTCTTGCGTGAAAAACTCAAACAAACTCCGAAATACCACAGATATGTTGGCGTGGTAAAACAGATTGAAAACAAGACTTGTTCTGGGAAATTGATCCTAAATTTCCAAACCAAAGGCATTTCAAAAGACATGAGAATTGGAACGATATTGCTTTTAAATGCTGTAGTTGTCAAACATAAACCACCTTTAAATCCCAATCAGTTTGATTACGGAAAATACTTGTCTGTAAAGTCAATAGTTGCGCAGTCCTATGTTTCAGGATCGCAATATCAAGTAGGTTCTATTTATCAAAAAGACATTTATTACTATTCCGATTGTCTGCGATCAAGGTTGCTCGACAATTTAGAAAAAGTCAATTTTGGAACCACCGAATTGAATATTCTCGCGGCATTATTGCTGGGACAGCAGCAAGAAATTTCGCAGGAAATTGTTCGTGACTATCAAATGGCCGGTGCGGTTCATATTCTCTCTGTTTCTGGTTTGCATATTGGATTTATTGTCTTATTTCTCAATTGGATTCTAAGATATTTACCCAAAACAAAATGGGGCAACCTATTGAAATTGTTGGCAACTGCAATTAGCTTATGGGGATTTGCTTTTATTGCCGGGCTTTCACCTTCTGTAATTCGTTCTGTAACCATGTTTTCTTTTGTTGCAGTAGGAATGTACTTAAATCGAAAAACCAACATGTTTCATACATTGCTGGTTTCCCTTTTAATAATCTTGCTGTTTGAGCCCTCTTTTCTTTTTGATGTAGGCTTTCAACTCAGCTATCTTGCCTTGTTTTTTATCCTATGGCTACAGCCCTTACTAGCGGACCTATGGATGCCAAAGAATAAGATTCTGACTTACTTTTGGGACATAATAACGGTATCATTCGCTGCGCAAATCGGTACATTTCCAATTAGTATTTATTACTTCCATCAATTTCCGGGTTTATTTTTTTTAACTAACCTAGTTGTTATTCCGTTTTTGAGCATCATAATGGCTGCTGGCTTGTTGTTAATGACGCTTTCGCTTTTCAATTTTATGCCGGAATTGCTAGTCAGATTGGTTGAGAAATTAATTGCCGTTCTGAATCAAATCATTCATTGGGTTGCTTCTTTTGATGAATTTGTTGTTTCCAATATTTCCATATCGAACATAATGGTACTGAGTTGTTATCTGATGATAGTCTCAGCGGTTTTATACCTAAGAAAACCAAAATATTATCGGCTTGTGTTTTTCCTGCTAACAATTATTCTACTTCAAATAAGTTACTATTATAAGAAATGGGAAACCGAACTTACGCAAGATTGGATTGTATTTAATATCCCAAAATCAACTTTGCTGGCAGAAAGGAATGGCGATAAAGTTCGCGTCTACAAGGCGGATGATACGTCAAGCAACGATCCACTCCAACCCTATTTGGTTGCGAACTTTTCCGAGGTTACCCGCGAATATCCTATACCAAAACTGATGTTCATACAAAACAAAAAAATTGCTATAGTGGACAGTAGTGGAAGTTATCCCAAAGGAAAAAATCCGGATATTCTCTTGTTGCGACAATCTCCTAAAATCAATCTCAATCGGGTTTTTGAAAACTGCAAGCCGAAACTAGTTATCGCAGATGCAAGCAACTATCGCTCATTCGTAACCTTATGGGAAGCAACTTGTCGAAAACAAAAAATCCCTTTTCATAACACATATGAAAAGGGATTCTATCAATTGAAAAACTAATTTATTTCTTCTTTAAGATCTGATTAGCACCTTCTAACCACTTCTCAGGTCCTCCGGCAACATAACCTGTACTGCCTAATTTCTCTAGATTTGTTTTCCCATCCTTTTTGGTGGGAGTTGCAAACCATATTGTTGGATAGCCTCTAACATCAAAAACTTGCTGTAGCTCCATATTCTGTTTTTGGATTTCTGGCAATTGTGGACTTCTTCTCGGGAAGTCAAGTTCAAGTAACACAACATTATCCTTGGCCCACGCTGCGAATTCTGGCTTTTTCAACACCTCATTTTGCAGACGAATACACCATCCGCACCAATCGCTTCCTGTAAAAAACATCAGTAAAGGCTTTTTAGTTTTCATTGCGATTTGAGAAGCCTGTTCAAAGCTAGTTTCCCACTTCAACTCCTGAGCATTTACCGAAATTGACCCAAGTAATAGCACTATTAAAACAACTATCTTTTTCATAAATTTATTTTTTTAAGGTTCTGCCTTTTGACAAAAACAATGCCGAAAGTAGTAAATTTATTTTACTTCTTGCATCAATTTTTTAATTAGTGGGGTAAAAATTAACAAAATCACTCCAGAGATTAAAGCGTAGATAGCCAACTGATAATAGCCTTCCGTATAGCTTTGCAACTTAGATAATTGTGAAGCGTTTTCATCTGGTGAAGACATTCCTGCTCCCAACAAACCGGCAACATATTGACCATAAGCACTTGCCAAAAACCACATCCCCATCATCATTCCTGACAAACGCTTCGGAGACAATTTGGTCATAATAGACAATCCTATTGGAGACAAACAAAGCTCACCTAATGTAATAACTAAATAAGCTAATGTGAAAACGTTCAATGAGGTTAATCCCTGGCTATTGGCAAAAAATACGGTGTAGTAAAAAATATAAAATGCAGCAGCTAAGAATATAAAACCCAGTCCAAATTTTATGACTGTGTTCGGTTCCAGTTTTCTCTTTGCCATAGCCAGCCAAAGCAAACCGACAATTGGGCTAAATACAATCACAAACAATGAGTTTGAAGTATTATTGACAATATTTGGATTGATTTCGAAAAACAACAAATTGTGATGCAAATTATTCTGTGCAAAAAGCGCTAGAGAACCTCCGCTTTGTTCAAAAAAGGCCCAAAAAATGACTGAAAAAATGATAAAAATAAAAGCCGCAATCAGTTTCTTCTGCACTCTTATTTCCTTTTCCTTATAAGCCTCAAATATGAAATAAAGTATTGCTAACGGTCCAACCGCGTACATAAAATAATCCGTATAATCCGTATTCTTAATCATCATAAAGATTAGTGGAATACTTAGGATTGAACCTAGGTAAACCATAATTTCTTTTGTTGTTCTTTTCGACTTTGGCAATGCTAATAAAGGAGAATCTCCGATGGGACCTAATGATTTTTTTGTCAAGACGAATGTTAGTAGACCAATAATCATAACAACTGCCGCTGACAAAAACGAATAGCTCCATCCGTAATCTTCACTTGTACCAAAATAAACACAAACTGCGCCTCCTAACAATGCACCTATGTTAATACCTGAGTAAAACAATCCGAAACCTGCATCCCTTCTGCTATCGTCCTCCTTGTATAATTCTCCCACCATCGATGAAATATTTGGCTTAAAAAACCCTGTTCCGATAATAGAAAGTGTGATACCTAAATAAAACATTTCTTTCGGGGAAAAAGCAATCAATAGGTTTCCTACAATCATGACTAGTCCACCGAAGACAAGTGACTTTTTAAATCCTAAGATCTTGTCTGCAAATATTCCTCCTATGAAAGTAAATGCATATACAAAGGCTTGGATTGCTCCGTATTTGAGATTAGCATCCTTGTCTGAAAGTGAAAGCCCTAAGACCTGATCAGCCATAAATATGGTCAAGACCCCACGCATGCCATAGAAGCAAAAGCGTTCCCACATTTCAACCAAAAATAAATACCACAATTGCTTGGGATATTTCCCTTCAAAATTTTGAATTTGTTCGAGTGTAAGATCTTGACTCATAATTTATCTAATTGATTCCTTTCTCACGCATGACCTTATTGAGTTGTTTCAAAAGCACGAACATTAAGGTTGTTGCAAAAAGTAAAAGTGCAAAATTTATCCAAAAGAAATCTGTCTTATCATCATAGGTGTCCCAAAGACTAGCGAGTACACCACTCAACTTGTTTCCGATGGATGTTGACAAAAACCAACCGCCCATCATAAGCGAAGTAATATTTGTCGGACTCAATTTAGAAACGACAGACAATCCCATTGGGCTTAAGAATAATTCTCCGATCGTAATGACACCATAGTTGGCTACCAACCACCATACACTGACTTTCTCCGTTCCGTTTGCTCCCATTTTTACGGCTGCGACCATAACAAGTACGGACAAAGCAGAGATTAATAGTCCAAATGCAATTTTGGTTGGAGTGGAAGGCTCTTTCTTTCTTCCTCTTAAAAATGTAAAAAAAGCGACTACTAGTGGCGTGAGAATAATCACCCAACCCGGATTGATAGATTGACTTAAATTGGTGGCCCACAAACTAACTTTTGAATTATCTTCGGGCAACTTATCTTTAGCGACATTTCTAAAATAAATTGGGTAATCGACTACTTTCTTGACCTCTCCGTTTTCTTTTTGAAGCCTAAAACTCGAATCATACAATTCTACTGTGTCCTTTTTGTATTCTATCTCTTTGGATAACTTCAAACCATTAAAGACCGATTTGGTTGTCCCTGTAATTTCACGATCTGTGTAGCGATCTGCCCATGTATTTAGGGCCGAGCCATTTAACTTAAATACTGCCCAAAAAAGAATAACAACGGCAAAAATTGAGAGTAATGCTCCAATCGGCCTTTTATCTTCAGGCTTGGCTTTAAAGAACAAACTCGAATAAAAAACAACAACAGGAACACAAGCAAAGATAAAGGCGTCTGTACTATCAGACCCGAAAATATAACTATCGGGATTGGTATCTGAAGTCACGCCTTTCAGCAACCAACCGATAACTCCAAAAACTACTGAGGGCAAGAGAATAAAAAGAACGATTTTATAAAAAGGCATGTCGCCGAGCTGTGTTCCTTTCTTTTGATCGAAACCTACATAGTGCTTAGTTCCCAATATAAAGACTAGTACGCCAACAAACATACCGATTCCTGCTGCCATAAAAGCATATTGCCATCCAAGTAATATTTGTAACGCAGCGCCAAAAAAATTGCAAACAAAAGCACCAATGTTGATACCCATATAGAATATATTGTAGCCTTCATCTTTCTTTTCTTTGTAGTGCTCGTCGGTATAAAAATTCCCAAGAAGTGTAGAAATGTTGGGCTTGAAGAAACCATTACCAACAATAACCAATGTCATGGCAATATACAGGACTGTGATATTATGAATTCCCATCATGAAATATCCCAGCCCCATCAACACGCCGCCAATAATAATTGATGTTCGGTATCCCAAATATCTGTCGGCAACCAAACCGCCAACAAAAGGAGTCAAAAATACAAGCGCTATAAATGTTCCGTACAAATCTGAAGCTTCTTTTTCTGTCATGGCGAAACCAGCTTCAACATCTTTAAGATAGAGCGTAAATATCCCAATCATCAAGTAATAACCGAAACGTTCCCACATTTCAGATAAGAACAAATAAGGCAGTGCCTTTGGGTGTTTATTCCACATATTTCTTAAGCTTAATTATCTATTTTCGACAGACAAATCTATTCCTTCTACATGATCATTGTGCATCATTTTTTGTAACCATGAGCTCAACACAAATAAGATCGCGGCTGCAGCTCCTGTCATTACAATAAACAACATAAAAAACTCATATAAATTCGTGATTTCAAAACCTAAAAATGACGGATAGACAAGAGGCTCTGTAGATTCTTCCGCACCAGCAGTTGGAGGAATTAAGGCGCTCAACGTTCCAGCAAATTTATTAGCTGCAGCATTCGCTAAAAACCATGTTCCCATCATCAACGACGACAAACGCAACGGTGCCAATTTGGAAACCATTGACAATCCGATTGGAGACAAACACAATTCTCCCATCGTGTGGATTAAGTACAAACCAATTAACCACCACATAGATACTTTATCTTCAACCCCTAATCCCTTTACAGCAATTGCAATCACCACATAACCCAAAGCAACTAGCGCCAAACCTATTGCCATTTTCTTTGGTGAAGAAGGTTCTAATTTTCTGACATATAAAAATCCCCAGATAATCGTAAAAATAGGAGCTAAAGCTATTACTGCCAGCGGATTTACAGACTGAAAGTAAGAGGCAGGCATTTCCCAACCGAATATAGTTCTGTGAGTTTGTCGTTCCGCAAACAAAGTCAATGAAGCACCTGCTTGTTCAAATGCACCCCAAAAGAAAATCACAAAAAATACCAATACGAAAATCACCAAGATTCTTTGCGTCTCTATCTTTGTCAAACTTTTATCGCTAAAGATAATGATGGGCATAAGAACCATTGCCCCATAAATGAAATAACTGATAATATCGATATCACTCTTAAACATTTGCTTGAAATTTAGCATAAAGAAAATTATTGCGATCGAACCGACAATCGCTCCTATGCTCTTCGCATCTAACTTTTTCACAGCCAAACCAATTTCTTTACCTTCCTCGGTAATCAAATATTTCTTTTGATATAGGACAAAAGTGACTAATCCCAACAACATTCCAACGCATGCCGCCAAAAACCCCCATTTAAAGTCCATCGACCCGCACACTAAAGGCGAGAAGAAAGCACCAAGATTGATTCCCATGTAAAAAATTGTAAATGCACTATCAATCCTTCTATCGTTGGCAGGATATAATTGACCTACCATTGTAGAAATATTTGGCTTAAAAAATCCGTTACCAATAATGATTGCGGTCAATCCCGCCCACATGATAGAAACACCGCCATCTGCACCTGCAGAGGCACTCAAAAACATACAAAACTGCCCCACTGCCATCAACAAGCCGCCAATAATAATACTTCTTCTGTTTCCTAAATACTTATCGCACAAATAACCTCCTAGAAGAGGAGTCAGATATACTAAACCGGTGTAACTTCCGTAGATTTGGGAAGCATCGGCATCATTCATTGAAAGACCAATCGCTTTATCGGTCATAAAGAGAATAAAAATAGCTCTCATGCCATAATAGCTGAATCGCTCCCACATTTCTGTGAAAAATAGGAAGTAAAGTCCCTTTGGATGTCCTGTTTTTACTTGTGCTTCTGTCATTGTATTTAGAGTTTTAGTTTGGTTTATAAGTTCTCCTTAATAAAGTTGGTCATCTTGTTGTAAAGTTGAATTCGCGTTTTCCCACCATATATCCCATGGTTTTTATCTGGATAAATTTGCGAATCGAATTGTTTATTAGCTTGAATCAGCGCTTCAATCATCTGCATCGAATTTTGAACATGCACGTTATCATCGGCAGATCCGTGAATCAAAAGGAATTTTCCTTTCAGCTTGTCGACATAATTAATGGGAGAATTCAAATCGTATCCACTTGGATTTTCTTGCGGCGTTTGCAAATATCTTTCTGTATAAATGGTATCGTAAAATCGCCAGTTGGTAACAGGTGCCACTGCGATGGCCATTTTGAAAATATCATTCCCTTTAAACAAACAATTCGATGACATAAATCCGCCATAACTCCAGCCGAAAATCCCGATTCTAGTCTTGTCAACGTAAGGATAACTTCCCAAAACTTTCGCCGCATCAATCTGATCTTCCACTTCGAGCTTGCCCAGATTGTTCTGTGTGCATTTCTTAAATTCTGCTCCTTTAAAGCCAGTTCCTCTTCCATCAACACAAGCAACGATATAACCTTGTTGTGATAACATCATAAACCAATAATCATCATAACCATTCCAATCATTATTCACCTGCTGCGAACCAGGTCCGGAATATTGGTACATAAAAACCGGATACTTCTTCGTCGCATCAAAATCTTTGGGCTTAATCATCCAAGCATTAAGGCTCTGTCCTTTTTCTGTATTCAAAACAAAGAACTCTTTTGAAGGCAAATTGTAAGCTATCAACTTGGTCATCAGCGCCTCGTTGTTCTCTATCACTTTAAGTGATTTTCCCGATTTAGACTCATTTAAGGTGTAAGTGGTAGCCTGATTTGCACTGGAGAAACTGTTAATGTAGTATTGGAAGTTTGGACTGAAAGTAGCCGAATTTGTACCTGTTTGCGCGCTCAATCTGACCTTATTTTTTCCGTCCAATTGTATGCGAAAAATATCTCTATTGATCGAGCCACTTTCAGTAGATTGAAAGTAAATTGTTTTGCTCTTCTCGTCAAAACCGTAATATTTTGTCACTTCCCAATTTCCTTTTGTCACCTGATTTTTCAGTTTACCGTTCTTATCGTAAAGATAAATATGATTAAAACCGTCTTTTTCACTTGTCCAAATGAAACTATTGTCTTTTAAGAAAGTAAGATTATCCGTAACTTCAACATAAGCTTTATCCTTCTCGTTTAAAGCAACTTTTACTGCTGCAGTATTCCCATCAACAAACAATAAGTCTAAATTATTCTGATGACGATTCAAAACCTGTGCTGACAGCACGCTAGGATCGTTAGTCCATTTTAGACGGGCTATGTAAAAATCCGAATAGTTACTTAAGTTAACCTCAGAGGTTTTCCCACCTGCTATATCAAAAAGGTGTAAAGATACTACCGAGTTTTTCTCACCGGCTTTCGGGTATTTGAAGGTTTCAACCTGAGGATAAAGATCTTTGTGAAAAACAGACATGGAAAACTCAGGAACCTGGCGTTCGTCGAATCTTATATATGCAATTTTTTTGCTATCCTTACTCCAATCAAAAGCTCTAACGAAAGCGAACTCTTCTTCATAAACCCAATCTGTAATTCCATTTATTACCTCGTTTTTCTTGCCGTCAGTTGTTACAGCTTTGGTTGTTTTTCCATCAATATCATAAACAAATAGATTGTTCTCTTGTGCATAGGCTATTTTCTTGCCGTCCGGCGAAAAAGTGGGCTCTTGCACCCGACTATCGAAAAGCTTAGACAATTGTTTTGTTCCGATGTTGTACAACCAATAATCCGCCGTAAATGAATGGCGAAAAATCTGATTTGATCCTGAAGCAATCAAAATCATCTTCTCATCCGGACTAAAAGTGTAGCTATCAATACCATCGGATAATTCCCCATGGTTCTTAGTGTCGATAAGTGTCGCAACTTTACTTAGAGTCGCAAAATCATACAAATCGATTTGCATGCTTCGCGTAGCACGATCAAAATTGAGAACCGTGTACTGATTGGTGTTTTGCAAAGATTGTAATTCATCCATGCCTTTGGCGCGGAAAGCACCTGCATAAATATCTTCGACCGTAATTTTTTGTTGGGCAACTGCTGAAAAGCAGATAAAAAGGAAAAATGCAAGAAGTTGGTTTGATTTCATATTTCAAAATGCCAATTAGAACCGTCAATTTTAGTGAAAAAATTACAATTAACGACTTTTTTTTCTGTAAAATGCAATTGCAATCTCTATTGAGACGATTCAAGTCAATGAAATAAATAGCGATTAATACATCGAAAGTGTATCTTTGACTCCTACAAAAAACAACAAATTTTAATCGATGAACAACGCTGTATCAGGTTTTTCTAAGTTATCAAAAGAAGATAAAATAATTTGGATTGCAAACCACTACTTTTTAAATCCATCAGAGGCAATCGCTTTACTAAAAAGCTACTGGAATCCAGATGAAGAAGTTCAAAAACTACATGACGATTTTATAGAAAACACAATCAGCAACTTCTATTTACCCTTAGGTGTTGCTCCAAATTTCGATATCAATGGTGTAGAATATACCATTCCAATGGCAATCGAAGAAAGTTCGGTCGTGGCAGCAGCGGCAAAATCAGCCAAGTTCTGGTCAACTCGCGGCGGCTTCAAAGCCACCGTACTCAATACGGAAAAAATAGGTCAGGTTCATTTCATGTATTTTGGTGATTCCGACAAACTAGAGAAATTCTTCAATCAAATTAAACCCAAGTTCTTTACAGAAACTGAAAGCACAACCAAAAACATGCGGCAACGCGGTGGAGGCATCCTCGACATAGAACTGCGAAATCAAACCCAAAAGTTACCCGGCTACTATCAATTGCATGCCACTTTTGACACCAAAGATTCGATGGGAGCCAATTTTATTAACTCCTGCTTGGAACAATTTGCCAAAACACTAAAGGAAGAAGCGCGCCAATTCCCTGCTTTTTCAGATAATGAAAGTCAAATTGAGGTTGTCATGAGCATCCTCTCGAACTATGTTCCAAACTGCCTTGTTCGCGCAGAAGTGTCGTGTAAGGTGGAAGAACTCGCAGAAAAAAACATCGAAAATCCACAAGAGTTCGCTGAAAAATTTGTCCGAGCCATTCAAATTGCCACCGTAGAGCCATTTCGCGCGGTGACACACAACAAAGGAATTATGAACGGAATAGACGCCGTCGTGCTTGCTACCGGAAACGATTTTCGCGCAGTTGAAGCCGGCATTCACGCTTATGCTGCTCGCGACGGACAATACCGAAGCCTTACCCACGCCAAAATCGAAAACGGCATATTCAGCTTTTGGATGGAAATCCCGTTGGCCTTAGGTACTGTTGGCGGTCTTACATCGCTGCATCCTCTGGTGCGATTCTCTTTGACCATGCTCGGAAATCCATCAGCGCAAGACCTCATGAAAATTGTGGCAGTAGCCGGTTTGGCCCAGAACTTTGCTGCTTTGCGCTCGCTTACCACGACCGGCATTCAGGAAGGTCATATGAAAATGCATTTGAACAACATCTTAAATCAACTTGAAGCAACTGCGGAAGAAAGAGTTTCAGTGAGAGAATATTTTCAGCAACAGATCGTTTCGCACGCATCAGTGGTTTCATTTATAGAAAATTTAAGGAATACCATTTAGGAGCTATTCCCGCTGTTCGTTACAATCTTTTTTAAACCCTTTCAGAGTTTGGAACTCTGAAAGGGTTTAAAAAAGGATTTCCACTGCCATCGGGGCTAAGGCACTTGGTTTAAATTGACGATTTAGCTCGAGTCAACTCTTCTCAGTGTTCCGTCTCGATTGGAATTTAGCTTCGCTCTATTTGGCTGCGCCTCGAGTGGAATTTGGAATTTGAATATTGGAATTTATATATTGGAATTTGAAATTTATACGTCATATGTATTTGAATTAAAATGAAACAAACATTCTACAGCAACGGCAAATTATTGATTACCGGCGAATATCTTATTTTAGACGGCGCCAAAGGACTCGCATTGCCAACAAAATTTGGGCAGGAACTCGCCGTTGAAGAACATACAAGTCCCGAAATTCACTGGACTAGTTTCGACATCGACGAGTCGATTTGGTTTGAATCGACATTTTCCTTTGGCGATATTCAACAAAAGGTTACGTTTGAAAATCAACCGGAAAAAAACACACTAATCTCAATACTACATGAAGCGTCCGTGCTCAATCCTGAATTTCTAAAAAGTTCTTCCGGGTATAAAATCACAACGCAACTAGGATTTCCAAGAAATTGGGGACTGGGCACATCATCGACACTAATCAACAATATAGCCCAATGGCTGAAAATTGACGCTTACATTTTGCTCAAAAACAGTTTTGGAGGCAGTGGCTACGATATCGCATGCGCACAGCACAACAGCGCAATTCTTTATCGTCTGATTAATGGTAAACCGGAAGTCAGTACATGTGAATTTCAACCCAATTGCAAATCTAATTTGTATTTCCTTTACCTCAATCAAAAACAAAATTCTAAGTCTGCTATTGCGGCCTATCATTCAAAATCAAATTTAGTTGACGAGCTCATTCCTTTTTTTGATAACATCACCGACGCTATTTTAAAGTCGAACGACTTCGCATCACTGAGCGAACTACTGCTAAAGCATGAGAATAAAATGAGTGCCGTGCTTTCACAGCCTAAAGTGCAAGACCGTCTTTTCCCCGATTTTAAGGGAACCATCAAAAGCCTTGGCGCTTGGGGTGGCGATTTCGTGTTGGTCGTCTCTAAAGACAATCCTACCGATTACTTTTCTCAAAAAGGTTTTACCACTTTGTTACCTTTTTCAGAAATGATTTTATAAAAAAACCCGACTCTCACGAATCGGGTTTTAAGCTTATTAAAATTCAATACTAAAAATTGAATTTACCTCTATTATCTTCGATTTCAGCTTCTTCTTTCAAAGCAGGAATAACTCGTCCTGTGTAGCCTTGAACTTGCGCCTTCACTTTTGCTGTAAACTCTTTGTAATCTTTTAGCGCCGGTGCTTTTGTGATTACAGTTGGCTTAACTACATAAACTCCTGCCATTCCTTCAATTGGTTTTGAAATCTTGTTGGCCCCGATTGCAAAAGCAGTACCAACCACTTTTCTTTCAAAACCTGCATTTGGAATATTTGCATTTTCTACCGTCAAATCTACCGCTTGCTGAACAGTTCCACCACATGCAGTTGCAATCGCCTGCATAGAAGAACCTTTCATCTTAGCCATAATTTTTTCCGCTTTTTTCTTGTTCATCAAAATTGGCTCAATCATAGGCTTAGCATCTTCAATCGGCATCAGTCCTTTTTCGTGCACTTTTTTAAGCTTGGCAATTACATTACCCACATTAACAACTTCAAAGCGCTTCACTTCTCCTACTTTTGTCTTAGAATCAAATGCCCAACGCACTATTTGTCTTTGGCTACCAGCAGCACCAAATTGCTCATCCATCTCTTTTACCTTAATAGCAGGATTAACAGTTAAGCCTGCATCTTTAGCTACTTTTTCGAAGTCTTTTTCGTTAGCATCCATTTCAAACTTAACCGCTTTTGTGTAAAGTTTGTCGGTTGTAGTCTCTGACGGTTCAATCTTTTGTGCAATTGTTGCCAAACGAATGGCGTCTTGTTTGTCTGTAACGTTGATCACATGGAATCCAAAATCAGTTTCAACTAAGCCAATTTTTCCAACCGGACTGTTGAAAACAAAATCATTGAATGGCTTCACCATTTGACCAGGTCCAAAATAACCCAAATCACCACCTTGTTGCGCTGATGAATCGTCAGAGTTAGACATTGCCAAAATAAAGAACATTCCGGGATTAGCGAGTGCTTGCTTCAATAAATCCTCGGCTTTCGCTTTTGCTTGTTCTTTTGTTCTCTTTTCTTTCTTATTTGGCACTTGCGTTCCTTCATAACTAATTAAGATATGACTCGCTTTTGCATTAGCTCCCGCTTTTCTGCCAATAACTTTAGAAATGCAGTACATGTTTCCATTCATATAGGGTCCAAAAACCTCACCTGCAGGTAGCGCAAACAACTGATCAGCGAATTGAGCAGGTAGATCCTTCTTTGCAACGAAAGTTGAATCATAAGGAACATCTGAATTCTCGTTAACAAAATCTACCGGATTTGCAGCCTCTCTGAATCCAGGCAAGGTGTCATTTACACCTGTAGTTTGGTTATAAACAATTCTCTTATCCAATAAAGCATTCACGGTATTTTTAACCTCGCTTTCGTCCTCAGGAGATGCTTTATCTTCAATCATCACATACTCAACTTCGCGACTTTCCTCTGCTTTGTATTTCTTCTCATTCTTCTTCATGTAATCTGTAATCTCTTCATCAGTGACTTTTACGTCCGCATCTTTGATAGAAGTGTACAGTACTGCAATAAAATCCATGTTGACTTTGTTGCTTTCCATTTCATACTTCAACTTACCTTCGCTATTGGTTGTAAACAACCCGCCTTTGATCAGTGTATTGTATATTTGGTACTTCGAATTTAGTTCAGCATCTTTTTCTTTGTCTTTTACAAACTGCGCTTGCTCAGGATTTGATTTAAAGTATTCTTTAAATTTCGCTAAATCGAATGTTCCGTTCGTTTGAAACATTTGATTCTGACCAATACTTGGGTCATTTTTGAAAACCTCAAGGATGTGTTTTTCGCTCGTGTGAATTCCGAGTTTTTCAAACTCTGCTGTAACCAATGCGATTGAAACCTCCTGATCCCATACGCGATTTACCGCTTGTATCGGTGTCATCCCTTGTTGACCGCTTTTTTCCAGATTGCTAACTTTTAATCTGAATTCTTCAAAAGAAATATCCTTTTCATTCACACTTCCAATATATTTCGAAGTGTCGCCAAATCCACCTTTAGTATATAAATCTTGAACGATAAATGCTAGTAACGAAAACCCTATGACGAGGATTAGTAGTAATGATCGTTGTCTAATTTTTTGTAAAACTGCCATCTTTTCTATTGTTATTTTTATTTCAGTTTGCGAAAATACAATTATCTATTTAATAACCATAACCGTACAGTTATATTTTGAAATATTTTTCGCTTTTCATATGATTTTTATTCCAGAACAATCAATTTCACAACTTCTATTTTCTTGTTGGTTGCTTCTTCGATAGAAAATCGAAATTTATCAATGACTATTTGGTCTCCTTTTACAGGAATTTCTGTGGTGTGATTGACAATAAATCCGCCCAAAGTTCCATATGAATCACTTTCAGGTATATTCAATTTATAAGTCTGATTGAGATACTCAACATCGAGTCGACCCGAAAACAAATAAACATCATCTTCTAATTTTCTCTCTATCATCTCATCAATGGAGTCATGTTCGTCTTCGATTTCGCCAAAAAGTTCTTCGACGATGTCTTCCACTGTAATCATCCCAGATGTCCCGCCGTATTCGTCCAAAACTATAGCTATACTTTTCCTTTTTTTGGTAAGAATATCCAACACATCCTTAATCAGAATCGTTTCAGGAACAAACTCAACAGGTATGAGCACAGATTTTATACTGCGAGGTTTTTTGAATAATTCGAAAGAATGAACATATCCTAAAATATCGTCAAGTGAATTTTGGCAAACCAATATTTTTGAATATCCGGTTTCAATAAATTTATTTTTCAAAACCGATACCGAATCGTGAATCTCGACTGCCGAAATCTCTGTTCTTGGCGTCATTATATCGCGTGCTTTGACCCCGGAAAATTCGAGTGCATTTTGAAAGATCTGAATTTCAGAATCCATATTCTCATGATCTTCAATGGTGCTCATTTGTTCCGTAATGTAATTACCAAGTTCAACTTTGCTAAAAAACAGAGGCACATAATCGCCTTCAGTTTTAAAAAATCGCTTTAAGATAAAGTCTGAAATCCAAAGAACAAAGACAGCAACAAAGTAAAAAAGTAGATAAAATAAGTACGCCGGAAGCGCAAAAAACTTGATGAAATAATTGGCGTAGATTTGAAAAAAAACCTTGGGAATAAACTCGCTGGTAATCAAAACGATGATTGTGGAAAGCAAAGTTTGAATCAAAACATTTGACAAATCCGTAAAATTGAAACCCATGCTTTCAATCCAATTCATCAACAATTCACCCATAAAAAAACTGTAAACCACCAGAACTATGGTGTTACCAATCAACATCGAAACAATAAATTGGGAGGGCTTTTCGGTAAGTTTGGTTAGGATTCTTGAAATAAAACTTTGTTGTTTCTTCTCTATTTCCAGGTAAATTTTATTGGAAGAAACAAAGGCAATCTCCATTCCCGAAAAAAGTGCTGCTAGTACTAAACATATGATGATAATACTAATATCCATTTTCTATGAATTGTTGTTCCTCTTCTCGAACTTCTTTGCATAATTTCTTCGAAAGAAGAACATAAACAGAGAAACAGCTGCAATCATGATCGAAATCCAAGGAGATTCTCCTGAATTGTACTTTGTAAAACTATCATAGATAAAAAACCCGCAAAAAGCGAGATAAACGTATTGTGTGTATTTGAGGTAATTCATAGTTATAGTTATTCGGCTTCGTCTATTTCGCCATTAATACGTTGGGAATTAACGATCTTGAAATCTTTACTAAAGTCAATTCCTTCTCCGTAGGAAACTCCTTTCGGGTCTGTAAATTTAAACTTTTTCTCCGTGAAAAACCATTCATTTTTTTGATCGTAGTACAGTTGCTCCGTTTCTAATACTTGATTGGCCTCATTTGAGATCCTCACATTTTTTTGCAAATCAATGATGTCAGTACCTTTAAACATTATAGCATAGCTTGATGAGATGAAAGTACGTTTCCCACCGGTATCATACATCGTGACGTGGATTCCTTTGGGGAATTCTGTAAATGGAAATTCCACATTTGAATAATCCAGCATTTTTGGGCTAACCAAAATAGACTTGATGCGTCCTGAATCTGTATATTTTAGATTGAAGTTTTCGGCTTCGCCATTCGGCACGAATTCCGAATAATTTATTCTTTGAACCTCTTTAAAATTACTCTCACATCCACAAAGTATCAGAAAAATGACACCTAAAAGGAATAAACCTGATTTTGTAAATGCAAATTTTTTCACATTGAAAAGATTTTGTTCAAGTCAAAATTATAATGACTGATTAGTCGTACTTGCGCTTAATAAACCAGCGGTCATTCAACGACAAACTCAGCAGTAGATTTGTGTAGTTTTCTTCAATTAAGGATGCATTTGTGGTTCCTCTTTTACCCATCTCAACCCCGATATTAATGTTGGAAAATGCTCCTCCAAGTGGTAATCCAAGTCCGGCAGAAAACGCATAATCCTTGATATCTTGGTTGTTAATGGTCATTCCTGTATTCTCGTAGCGCAATCCGCCGCGATATGTAATTTTCTTCAGGTAATTGGAAAATGCAGATGCATTGGGAATGAAGAAACCACCAATGTTATATTTCACTGCATCACGGTATTTCACATTGGATAAATCATCGGTACGATTCCCAAAAGCACTACTCTTTTGGAAAGTTACTTCGGACCCGATCATCCATTTTCTGTTTTGACCTATTCCAATTCCCATGGTCAACTTTGAAGGAAGAGTAATTGTGTTGGTATTATTAACTGCATCTAATTGATCCACATCTTGCGGGTCGAAAATATCAGAGTATAAAACTGATGATATTATTCTTTTGTTCTCAGACCGAAGTTTACTTTCCGGAGTATAAATTACACTTCCATACAAATCTAACTTAGAATTTAGCTTCCTTTGATAATTTGCACTCAGATTGATATTAAATCCAGATAAGTCGGAAGTATTGAATTCTTGGGTTCCGAACTGCAAATCAGATATTTTTTCAATATTCTTCGTTTCAATATTTCCAAAATTATAGTTGATATCAGCGCCAAAGCTCAAGTTGGAATTGACCTTGTATCCGAAACCTAAAAAAACTTTGTTTAGGCCGCCATTACCTTCATATCTTCTGGTTGTTGTAACATCTTCATTACCTTCAGAAACAGTAGTCTGGTTCCTAATTCGGTAACCTACCGACGAATAAGGTATGAGTCCAAATCCGAAACCCAATTTATTCACCGGAATACCAACTGCCATATAACCTACAGCAGTGCGCTGGGCTTTTTCATCACCCGAAAGTGTCGAAAGTCTCGTATAGTTGGTGTTCCCACCTACTGTATATGTTGAATACTTCAGTCCCGAATATGTTGCAGGGTTCTGAATATTGACATGAATACTATCTGAAAAAACAGAAATTCCACCCATCAATCGGTTTTCTACGTTGCCGCGGAAACGCACATCACCAATTCCGTAAAAAGAATAGGCTGATGAACTGCCTTGCTGGGCAAAAGTATAAATTGAAGAAAGAAAGAAGAGTACAAACGAATATCTTTTAATCATTGGTGGTTTGGTATTGAAAAATTTGATTCATGCTTTCCAGTAGGAAATTTGGCGAGGCAAAGATGGTATTTTTTAATCGCATAGCCAAAAATTCTGAATCACCGCCTGTTAAAATTACTTTAATGTTCTCGTTTGTAACTTTGTATTGCTCGATAAAGCCATCTATTTCGTTCAAAACACCATAAATCACTCCTGCATGCATTGACTCAGCGGTTGAGTCACCGATAAAACTATCAGGACTCTTGGTGTCTAACAATGGTAACCTTGCCGTAAAGTGATGAAGTGCCTCATATCGCATTCGAATTCCAGGTGAAATAGCACCGCCAAGATATTGGTCATTGCTGTTGATAAAGTCAAATGTGATACAAGTTCCCGCATCGATAACCAATCGATTTGTCTCTGGGAACATTAAAACTGCCCCGCCCGACAGTACCATCCGATCGATTCCTAAAGTTGCCGGAGTTGCATATTTGTTTTGGAACGGAAAATTTGATTGATGGGTTAAAAAATGCCATTTGATGAAGGTCTTCAAATTTTCAAAGTCCATCGGCGCATAATTCCCAACGCTTGCAACTATTACATCCTTACATTGTGGGTGTTTCAGCAAAATTTGGTTGATGCAATTTTCGAGTTTACTATGTTCAAAACTGAAATGCTCCAATAAATCACTATTGTTGAATACTGCACATTTAATTCTAGTATTCCCTATATCAATTGCGAGTAGCATAGCATCTTGTTTGAAAAGGCGAAGTTACGAATAGATTTTTTTTATTATTTGTTTTGGATAAATTAAAAATCATTCTATATTTGCAACCGCTTTGAGAAAGAGGTACCTTAGCTCAGATGGTAGAGCAACGGACTGA
>CANHBE010000014.1 GCA_947458575.1 Flavobacteriaceae bacterium
ATCATAGACGACGAGGAACGAGGAGCGGCTCGGGTCGCGATAGGAAAATTCATTCTTAGAGTTTTCGGGAAAGGAAAACAAGGCTTGATTTTTTGTTTCTTTTGTATCAAGACAAAAGAAAAGAACAACAGAAAAGTTTACAGTAAGCCGATCGTCTCAGTTCGCGCTGCAAAAATCCTTTTTTTTTAGGGTTTATGAAAAGGAAAACCGGCCTTGACCTTTTGTTTCTTTTAGCTCACGATTTTAATATTTTTCATAGGAGTTCGCTGAATCTCCTCCCTCGATGTAGCTCACCTCTTTTATATTATCTAGTGGTGTTCGCTGAATCTCCTCCCTCGATGTAGCTCACCGCTTTTATATTTTCTAGCGGTGTTCGCTGAATCTCGTTCCTCGATGTAGCTCACCGCTTTATAATTGTTTAGCGGTGTTCGCTGAATCTCCTTCGTCGATGTAGCTCACCGCTTTTATATTTTCTAGTGGTGTTCGCTGAATCTCCTTCGTCGATGTAGCTCACCGCTTTTATATTTTCTAGCGGTGTTCGCTGAATCTCGTTCCTCGATTTGTATCAAGCCAAAAGAAAAGAAAAGAAAAGAAAAGAACATCTCTTAACTACCGCAAGCGTCTCCCTCATACAAAAAAACACAATAACGCGGTCATGCTTCCCGATAGCGGAGCCTATAAATCCTCGCCACCAAGCTATGCTATTCTTGTAATCAAAAAAACTCGTAGTTCTTTACCTTGAATTTATGCGGATTTTTCTCCTTGAACAGCTTTAGTGCCTCACCATCACTTTGTAAGTTCTTGTCGCACGATCTCTTTCAATCGTCAGCATATACATCCCATTTTGAAATGATGACAGGTCTATACTGTTTTCAGAAAGGTTAAGTTCTCGTGTTAGCATCAAACTTCCTAGCATATTATAGATTTTGATGCTAGCCGTTTGTGGGGCGCGGATGGTAAGGACATCGCTCACCGGGTTTGGATAAACAGCAAAGTCAGCCGCCAATTCGGATGCCTCTAGACCGAGTGCAGTGCAGGTAGAGAGGGTTAGCACACGGCGGTCTGTGTTGGTCCCATCAGCGAGTTGCCCGCCAATGTTCAGACCTACGCCGTACAGGTTTCCTGTCGCATCAATCGCCAGTGTTGCGTTGGCACTTGCTGCAATAACGCGCCAATTGTTGCTGTTGCTGATCTGAACAGGTGTTCTCCTGTTGACAAGACTGTTGTTGCCCACCTGTCCAAACATATTGCTACCCCATGACCAAATAGAGCCATTGGTTTGTGTCGCTACCATATGAAAACCATTGGATACTTTTTCCCAGCTTCCGCCAAATCCGATGCGAACCGGCGAAACCCTATTAGTCGTCGTATTATCGCCAATTGCTCCTGCTGAATTATCGCCCCATGTCCATAGAGAGCGGTCTGTTTTGATAGCGGCAGTACAATATTCTCCCGCTGCGGCAGTATCCCAGTCGGTTGCCGTGCCCAGTTGTGTCGGTACATTTTTGGGGATTTGATTGAAACCCAGTCCAAGTTCACCAACTTCATTGCGACCCCAAACCCAAAGCGTCCCATTATTTTTGACCGCAACAGTGTGTTGGCTTCCGGCACTGACCATCTTCCAATCGGTGGCAGTACCGACTTGCTGCGGAAAATTGGTATCCGCTGCAGGACCGTTCGTTCCCAAACCCAACTGACCATAAAGATTTTCGCCCCAGGCCCACAGTGTGCCATTGGTTTTGATGGCAAGTGAATATCCAAATCCTGCAGTTACCGAAGCCCAGTTGGTATCCGTACCAATTTGGATGGGTATGTTTTTGTCGATATTGGTACCATCTCCCAGCGCGCCTTGACCATTTCCTCCCCAAGCCCATAATGTTCCGTTGGGTTTGATGGCAAGCGCATGATAATCCCCTGCAGCCATGGTACTCCAGGTATCGTTCCCCACAGCTTGTAGGGTATTGCTTCCCGCGTTGGCGCCGTTGGTGCCATTGCCGAGCTGCCCATAGAAATTGGTTCCGGCAGTATAGAGCTTTCCTTGTGGTGTTTTCGCAATGGTAAAACTATAACCGGCAACAACAGCATCCCAGCATTGAGCAGTTGAAAGGGTAGTGCTGAGGATCATTAGGAGGAGTAATTTTATTTTCATGTTATGGATTCAATACGTTGATGTAGAGCGCGAAGATATTGAATTTGGCGTTTTTTATTGCTTTGACATTCAAGAAATAAAATGATTTATTTGTTTTCGAATATTGAAGGAGTTTTGTATACATTTTTTGTTTCCACTGCTACCGTATAAATCCTTTCGCGTAATTGCTACACTCCGACTAGTCTCCATACAACAACAGCAATAATTCCACATTATATATTATTTACCTATTTTCTTACCACGCGAAAGGATTGACTTCGTCGAATTTCATTTCGCGCGAGAGCGGCGCAACCAAACTTTTGCGGTATAAAATGGAGTTAATCACCGCAAATGTGCGGTTTTAATAGGATTTAATCTCTCCAACACTTGAGCTCTTAGCGTGGAAACCGAGCTATTTACATTAGGATAAAGAGAAGTTAGAGAAAGTAAACGAACAATTGACAAAAAACCTAACCTTGAGTTCTAGCAGGCGTTATAAGCCGTTTTTCTTCTTGATTGTATCATTTACAAATATCTTTTTTTCAAAATAAGTTCTTCGTTCATACTTAACAATGTCATTATTTTTCGTTGGTTTTCTATTGTAATATTCAACCATATAACCTCTAAGTATTTTCTCACCCGGAACATCAAACCACCTTCCAAAAACAGCAGTATGTCTCTTGTCTGCATTAGGAAATTTATTTCCATTTTTCTTGTCTTTTTCTAAGCAATAAAAGGTATCTAGTTTTACTTGGTTTTCATTAGAAAAATCTGAATTGAAGTTAAATTTTTCCTTTGCTAAAACAACATAATTTTCTGAGGGTATTTTTCCCCAGGCAGGAAATGCTTCTTCTGCTATTGACGAGAAAGGTTCTGAAATACTTAAAGTATCTCCAATTGGATTAAAATGAAATCTCACAAAAAATGAAGTTTTTTCTCCTTCGGTTTCTGCTTTAAATTCTTTTTGATTAGCAATATTGAATCTATTATTTCCGTAAAACATTGTATCACCTTTTTTGTTGTAATACCATTTTTGGTTAATTTTCGAACCTTTTTCTTGATCATTGTTTATAATAAAGTATTCGCTTGTACTACTTAAAAAGCCTTCTCTTGTGTAGAAATTGCATTTACCAAAAAGTTGCCCTTTTAAATTTTGATTTCCTGTCTTACGAACCTTTCCATTATTGTAGTAATAAACAATGCTATCATAATTATTTTTATGAAAGCTAACTTTATATTTTCTATTGCCTGATATGTCGTAATAAGAAATTGTCTTAACTAATTTTCCAGTAGTTTGGTCAAAAAATTTAGATAATTTGATATTTCCAGAAGGAAAATAATCTGTCTCATTTTCATTTCTTTTACAAGAAACTAATAGTAAACAAATGATAAAAGAATTCAGAATAGTTTTCATATCGATAATGTTGCCTTTAAAAAGGCGCAAAACGTTTCATTGCTGGAACTCGTGGCGGCTTATTGAAAGCTCTTCCCCACAACAGCCCAAACGAAGTTAAGCAAAGTAAACGAACAATTTATCAAAAACTAGCCGTGAGATTTAGTAACTGTGGTAGGCAGTTGTAATGTATTTCCACTCCTTTAATCACGATATGGATCACCTGATGCAGCGTAAAAAATACAGATTAAATGTAAAATTAAGCCAGGGATAATTAGTAGAATATATCCAACAACAACAAAAAACATCCAAACAAGACCAGCAATAATGTGCCCTTTGTATATGTGACCAGCTCCAGGCAATATTAAACTTAATAATGCCGCAATTCCTGGACTCCATCTTCTTATTTTTTCTTTAGTTAAAACAATTGTTGGCTCGGATTGTTGTCTATTAGCTTTTCGAGTAACTTCATCTAAATATTCTCCACAATGTTTGCATTTAACTGCAGCAGCGTTAATTGTTTCAGCACAAAATGGACATTTTTTAGTCTCAATTTCTAACTCCATAATTTTTAATAACTTTAATTAAACCACAAGCGTGAGTTTATAGTTAGTATTAGTTTCGTGATCTAGCAATTACCGCCAACGACCGCCAAAACGAAGTTAAGCAAAGTAAACGAACAATTTACCGAAAATTAGCCATGAGTTCTCGCAAGTGTTAGCAGTACTAACGATCATCAATCACATGATTCCAAATAAAATATTTCCTTAATCAATGCTGTTGCTTGTATGCTGTCAGTTTCAACATCTATATATGTATTCTGCTTCAAGAAAATCGTAAATCCAAACCAATCGGTAAACCTTTCAAATGTTCGAAGAGCAAAGCATCTATTAAAATCGTGTTCAGCTGTTGAATAATCATTTTCGAAAAGTGGTAGAAAATTGTAAAAGACTGAAACGTATTTTTCAGAGTAAAACATAGTTGTATTTTCGTATGCTCCATACTTGAGCAGCAAATAAATTGAAAATAGCGAACCGTATTGTCCGGCAGGTTCAGGGGTATAACCATCATTATAGGCCCAATTGAATTTTTCTGTAAAAGTCAAATAAATATATTTGAACAGAATTAACCTATTCTCAGGCTTTAAATTTTTTTGTCCATTTTTGGTTAAAGAGAGTTTTCCATTTATTTTTTTTACAAACTTTGCTTGTTCACAAACAATTCTCGCGGATCTAATCGAGATGCAATCGCTCTCTTTCCAAAGCTTTGTGATTCCTGATTCAATGTGTTCGTCTGGAATAAATTTATAATCGTATAGCTCCACCATAATTTTCTTAGGTAAAGCACCAAGTGGTGTTAGTTTAATGAATTTGTCGCGTTCGAGTATTTTAAGAAATTCCTCGGCAATTCTAAAGAAGGGAATTTTATCAAGTACTTTATCGTCTATATCATTTCTAAATTTTACCGGTGATTTTTCGCCCAAAGGATTATGAATTATTTCATAGGTTTGAAATGGGGAAAGTCCGGATAATTTATCTTGAGGAGAATTGTTATATGAATTAATCGATTCGTCTATATTTGTATATTCCATATTTGGTTTAGTCTTTTATGTTATTACAGCCAACACCTCCGCTCCCGCACGACTAGAGTGAAGCGACTGGCAAAGCAAATGAAATTCAACAAAGTCAATCCTTTTGTGTAATTTCTAAACTCCCACTAGTCTATGTGCAACAGCAACAATAATTCCTTATTATATATAATTTATTTATTTTCTTACCACGCGAAAGGATTGACTTCGCCAGTCGCTGCGCTCTAGTCGCGCGGGAGCGGGCATACTTTTTTTTCATAATCTAAGCCCTCCACTCACTAAATTGCCCTTCTGCTTGTTCCATAATTTCTTGAAGGATATCGTTTAATTCTTCTATTTTTACTTTGCCTCGCAACTCTTTTTTGACCGCCAACCTTATCGCTGCTTTTGCGTCTTCTTTGTTCATCCAGTCTATTTGGAGATTGTTTTTTACGGCTTTGACTACACCATGAACAACATCTTGTATGACGCCACTTTCGTTGATGATTTCTTTTTTTGACGCCAGAATGTCATAAAATGCCAACTCCTCATCACTCAATCCCAGTTCTTTGATGCGATGGTCTTCGTCTTGTAGTTCCTTGGCACGTTCAATCAGTTCGGCTATGGTGGTGTAAGAATCAATGGCATTCAAATGATAACGTTCTATGACTTTCTCCAATTCTTCTTTCAAGGAAGTATATTTTCTGATGTTTTTGTGCAAACGCAATTTCACTTCATCCATGAGGATGGAACGCAGCAAGGCAATTTTGATGTCAATACTGTCTTTGTCTTGTTTGGCTCCTAGTAGAAACTCCTCATTCAATATTGAGATATCAGCTCGTTCTAATCCCGCCATAGCAAATACATCTACGATGTCTTCCGACTCGATGCTGCGACTAATTAATTCTTTGATTTGGTCTTTCTGATTGCCTCTAATACTTTTGACTGATTTGGCATTGCGAATGGCTTTTGATAAATGTTGTGCAAATAATACATCAACCGAAAACTCTTGAATTTGCGGCTGTGATTTCACAATTGACAACAATCCCGTTAGTTTCTTTTCTTCCAACATAAACTGATTCGACGCTTCATCTTCTTTGATAATGCTATTCAATGCTTTTCGCACCAACAGTACTTTATCGCCATCGCGCAATCCTTTCCATTGCGAATAGTCGATACCTTCAGGCAACAGCGATTTGCAAATGTCCACCTGACTATAAAACATATTCAAGGCTTGGATCATATCGATGGTTGGTTTGCCTTGACCGCCACCGCCTGTATATTTCGTAGTCGCAGTTTTTAGTTGGTCGCCAATCCCGATATAATCTACAATGACACCCGATGGTTTGTCTTTAAACACGCGGTTGGTTCTGGTAATCGCCTGCATTAGGTTGTGGCCTTTCATGATTTTATCTACATACATCGTATGCACGCATGGCGCATCAAAACCGGTCAGCCACATGTCACGCACAATGACGATTTGTAAAGGGTCTTCGGGTTTTCGGAAACGTTTCTTTAATGCTTCGGTGGCATCTTGTGTTCGCAGGTGTTCGTTCCACTCAATCGGGTCGGTCGAGATATTACCAGTCATGACTACTGCTATTTCTGGACAACCGTCAATTGCTTTCAACGCATTATACATTTTTACACTATTGCGACGGCTCATGCAGACTACCATGGCTTTCCCAGGCAAGGTTTCCGTGCGGTTTTTGAAGTGTTTCATAATGTCGTCTGCGACTTTGGCGACACGTTCTGCTGAACCTGCTGCATCTTCAATCGCTGCCCATTTCAGGCTGCTATCGTCTTCTATGTCAGCGGTAATGGCATCTACTTCGGCGTCAAGGTTTTCGTTCCATAAATGCAACTTAGCCAAGCGCGGTTCGTAGTATATCGGCACGGTAGCTTTATCATCTACCGCTTGTTTGATGTCATAAATGTGGATGGTTTCGCCAAATACTTCTTGCGTATCGGCATCTTTGCTGTCTACTGGTGTTCCTGTAAATCCTATAAACGACGCATTCGGCAATGCTTTGCGCAAGTTAGAAGCAAAGCCATCCAACAAACCATATTGCGTTCTGTGGGCTTCGTCCGCCATCACAATAATGTTTTCTCTTTCCGATAGGATTGGGTGTTCTGTTTCGCCGAGTTGGTCGTCATTGCCCATTTTCAGTCGGAACTTTTCGATGGTCGTAAAGATTACACCGCCACTGCCTGTGGATAGTAATCGTCTTAAATCATCGGTAGAGTCGGCGTGTTGTACGTCGCCTACTAAGTCTTTGGCTAACACAAAGTTCTCGTACAACTGGAAATCTAAATCGCTTCGGTCTACTTGCACGACGATGGTTGGATTTTTGAGTTCTGGCAAGCTTCGCAGTATGCCCGCATAAATCGCCATCGAGATACTTTTACCACTTCCTTGCGTATGCCAAATGACACCAATACGACCATCGCCGTAAGGTTTGATGGCTTTCTTGGCGGCTTCTACGGCAAAGTTTACTCCAAAGAATTGGTGGTATTTAGCGCCTTTTTTGATTAAGCTGCCGTTGTGGTCTTCAAAGAATACAAAGTTTTTGATGTAATTCAACAAGCGGTCTTTGGGAAATAAACCGTGAAGGAGCGTATGCATTTGAAAGTCATCCTCGATGATGGTGGTACCGTCTATACTTTTCCAAGCTGCATACCATTCTGACGGGGCGCTAAACATTCCGTGTTGCGCTTCGTTACCGTCACTAATAACGGAAATAACGTTGTATTCGAACAATAGTGGGATGTCTTTTTTATAATGTGCTATCTGATTGAAAGCTTCGGCAATAGTCGTGTTTTCATCAAACCAATTTTTCAGTTCAAACAACACCAGCGGAATCCCGTTGATGTAGATAATAATATCAGGGCGGCGTTTGTTTTTGCCCACGATGCTAAACTGATTGACTACCCAAAACGTATTGTTGTCTGGGTTTTGAAAATCGATCGGGTAGAGGTGAACCGCTTTTTCGTTGCCGTCGGCATCTTTATATTCGTAGTCTAGGCCTTTGGTAAGTTTGAGATGAAAAGCACGGTTGCGATAGTCTATATCCGCGCCCACATTGTTGCAAAAGTCCGCTACTGCCAAGTGTTGTATTTCCTCGGGTAAGTGCGGATATTGTTGTTTGATAAACGCCAACAGTTGCCCTTTCAGAATCACCGCATTGGCATTCTCGGGCAAGTCATTGCCTTTGATGTGGGCGTATCCTAAATCGGTGAGCCAGTCTATCGTGGCTTGTTCTATTAGTGCTTCTGTGGTCATGTCATGGCGAGGCACGAAGCCATCTGTTTATTTTGTTCATAATTCTTCACTGTCATTGCGAGGAGGCACGACGAAGCAATCTGTTTAACCCTCCTCAATTCTCAATAGCACGACGAAGCAATCTGTTTAACCCTCCTCAATTCTCAATAGCACGACGAAGCAATCTGTTCAACCCTTTCTCAATTCTCAATAGCACGACGAAGCAATCTGTTTAACCCTCTGTAAACATCATGAGATTGCTTCGCTCCGTTGCACTACGCTCGCAATGACGGTTGGCTTCATTCCGTTGCACTGCGCTCGCAATGACCGATTTCATCAAACAAATCCCTCCATTCCGGATTGACTCTGTTGATGAGGGCTTCTTTTTTAGCTCTGTTTCCTGCCTTTAGTTGTTTCTCGCGGGCTATGGCATCGCCAATCATTTGAAAACTCTCGAAATATACCAATTTCTCCAAATTATACCGCGCTGAGAAAGAACCTTTGTATCGTTTTTCCTTATGCTCCATTATGCGGCCTGGCAAATCGGAAGTAACACCCACATATAGCGTGGTGTTGTTATTATTGGTTATAATGTATATAAATCCTGGTTTCATATTAATAGTCATTGCGAGGAGGCACGACGAAGCAATCTGTTCAACCCACCGCAATTCTCAATAGCACGACGAAGCAATCTGTTCAACTTTACGCCATTCTCAAAAGCGCAGCGAAGCAATCTGTTCAACCCACCGCAATTCTCAATAGCACGACGAAGCAATCTCATGAGCTTTACGGAATGTTGTGGAGATTGCTTCGCTCCGTTGCACTACGCTCGCAATGACGTATTGCTTCGTCGTGCCTCCTCGCAATGACGCGTACCTAACTAAACTCTTTTAACCGTACTTCACCGCTAATTAACTTGGGTAATAAGGTGTCGCGTAACTGGGTTAGGGTTTGGTTTTCAATTTTATTCTGAAAAATATTACGGTATAGGGGTTTTACTAAGTCATTAAATTTTATGTTAACTTCTTTCGAACCAATTATCATTTTTGCTGATTTTATTGCATCTGTCGAGAGATTAACCTGAACTCCACTATTAGCTTGACTTCTTAATCTTTCAATGAACTGATTTTCATTAGTTGTTAGATATAAAAATGAATAATCTATACCTAATTGATTTTTTGGTCTGATTAAACCAACTCTTTGATTAACTATATACTTGTAATTTTCATTAATTAATGCTGTATTTCCTAAAATAGCAACATTATCTTTCATGTCAGTCATTGCCATTAATAGATCGCCAACTTTCAAAACATATTTTTCTAGTTTTTCACATTTTAACTTGTTTATGTAACTCTTAGTAGCATTTTCTTTTAAACCACCACCGCGCTCTATATGTCCCATTTTAAAAATGTGAAATGAATTTCCATCGTTCTCATTTTGTAAATCTCCACTCTTAAATGCATAGCCATTAGTGAAATCAGCTATCTCATCTAACCGCTTCACTTCCCAACCCTTCGGAATCAACCCCAATTCACTTTCTACAAACTCCCCATCTTGAAACGGTCCGAAATCTACAAACCAATGTTTGTATAGTGCCATGGCCATTTCTTCGAGGGTTTTGTTGATGGCGAGGTTGTTTTCTATTTTGTCATCTATGGTGGATAGGATGGAGGCGATGGATTGTTGTTCTTCAATTGATGGTAAGTCAATTTCAATCTTATTTAGAAGTTCGGTTGTTAAGCTCGGTATTGCTGAACCAACATCCATTGAAGCAAAATCTAGAACTTTTAAATTATAAAACAGGTATTTTGGAAAAGCAACTTCTTCGTTGATTTTGGACCAAAAAATGGTATCAACTGACCAAAATGGTTCATTTAAGTAAAAAATATTATTCAACGAACCCTTGCGAGGAATTAAGATTGTTTCTTTATCATATAACGCTTGATTACCATAACGCATTATACCACCTGTACCATAAATGGGAATAGTTCCATCTTGCACTTTTTTATGGTCTTTTCCGTACTTTATTTCTAAAGCATCTGAAAGTTTATATGTTTTCCAGTTGTTTGGCATTATGGTACTAAGTATGTTTTAATAACCCCATCAAACTTCTTCTTATAATTGTCGGAATAAATACTATACTTACGAAAGTAATCAGATTCTATTTTTAATAAATTTAATATTTCGTTGATAGCATCTTCTGTTAGTAAAATTTTTGTAAAATTTTCTATTGAATATTCGCCTTCTTTTTTATTATAATAATCAAAAATATTTGATACAATTTCATCAACTGGCTGGATTTCTTCTGATCCTTTCTCAACTTTATCTTTTTCATCTTTATTTATTTCGTAGATATAGATATCTCTAATTTCAGCCAGTCCTTTCGACAATTTGGTACCACTTACAGATTTTAAATCAACTATACTAGTTAAAATATCCGATAATTTTCTTACACCCTTAACTACTTCAAAATCTGTATCTATCATTGAAAGAATTTCATTTGAGATAGCACTACTATTTATTTTAAAATTAAGTAACGAAACATGGTCTAAATATTTACCTGGTTTAAATAGGTGCCAATATCGCAAACTGGGATTTTTTGATTGGTATTCCTTTCTAAATTCTTGAAAAGTATTATCCCAAGTAAGTACCGTAGGATCTATCAATTCTATTTCCGTATCATAAATATGCATAAATAGTAAACTATCAAATTTTAATGATCTAGGCTTCCTGTTTGTATCATGTCGAGAATATATATCACCAAGTGTTTTTGAAATTTTTTGAAAATCACTTCTGGTTTTATAATCGGTGTCATATTTGTGAACTACATCAATATTTACGTTATTATCTTTAAATAATTTGATCAAAAATTGTTGTAGATAGTCATTGTTCTCTTCTTTATTGACCATACTTAATGAAATCCCAAAATCCTCAATATATTCTTCAAAGTTACCTTCAAAGAGTTTGTGTTCTTTAATCTTTAAAAAAAAATTTAATAATTCATTTGATGATCCGCCTAAACTTTCTAATAATCCTAAATCATAAAGAGGTATCATTTTGATAGTGACGTTTAAATAATCAGCCAATTCTATGATATAAGGCTCAATAGTATTGTAAACGGTATTATTATCGAAACTTTCTATTAAGTGAAATAAATTTTTTGCAACTTTAAATCTGTAGTTATCATATTCAAAATCTTCTTCTTTCATCGCCAACAGAAGAAATATTAAAACAGGGGTGTCGAGAAATATTTCTTTATTTTGCCTTCTTGCGTATGCGTCAAATTCTGAACTATTTATTAAATCTCTATATAGTTTGCCAGCTGAAATTTTAATTATAAAATCATTTTCACTACATAATGAGACAACTTCATATATAAATTTTTTGACATCAATAGAATGAATCAGTTTTTCACTAACATACAATATCAAATCTTGTATTTCTGAATTTTCACCATTTAAAGTTTCGTAGGTTTCATTTATCTCATTAACATCAATTTCCTTATATCTTTTAAAGATGTTATATATTTTATCAATAATTACTTTTAATTCGATATCTCCTTCGTAACTACTTATTATTTTTTGTAGATTGGTAAGGAATTCCCTTTCAAGCAAATCGGAATCTTCTTTTATACTGACAAGGTTGTTTTTCTCATCTTGAGTAAGTTGATAATTAAGTTCGTCAACTTTTTCAATTTTATTTTTTGTTAAAAGGTTTTCGAAAACTTTGTTACAATAATATTCAGGGGTTTGTAAATTAAATTCAGTTTCTAATTTTAAACTTACTTCAGTTTTATTTAGTATTGATTTGGTACATGTAAAAAATTCATTTAATACAAAAGCATATATAAATCTTTCTTTTAATTCAATAGAGTCACTATTGTGATTTAGTAAATCAAAACACATTTTATCATTTTCACTAAAATAGGACTTTTCATCTTTTAAAAACTCTCCAAGTAAATCTCGTAATTTATCACGAGAAGCCATGAAATCAGGTTTTTCCAAATAAGTAGCAATTAATTTATTATCAAACATTTCCAATCCAATTGAATAGTCTCTTTTTGCAACTTCTTTTAATTCATTTACTTTGTCTTGTGAAGCTCCTTTTGAATAATAAAAGTAAAAATTATCTGAATAACCATACTGTTCTATTGTTTTATAGATTTTAACAAAATCTTTTTCGAGTTTTGTATAAACATTACTATCTACAGTTACTTGTAAAGGTATTTTTTTTGCAACTTTATTAGTAAAAATTTGCATATCAATACCTCCATCACCTTTTCCATCAGTTAAAGAAACAGTATCAATTTTAAAGTAATCTTTTATAAATATTTTTATAAATTCATCAAATTGATCTTTTGTTAAACCATCAATCCATCTAGTAATATTCTTTGTATAATCTTTCATATTTACAATTTCTCAAAATTCTCCAATATCTTTTTTTGCAACTCATTCCCTTTCTCAAACTGCGCCTCCAACTGCATTTTTAAAGCCTCCATTTTATCTTCAAACAAAATGCCGTCGTCTTCTACTTCTTCAGTGCCAACGTATATTCCTGGGGTTAGTTTGTAGTCTTGATTTTGTACTTCGGTAAGGGTGGCGGCGTAGCAGTAGCCGTCGGTGTTTTGGTAGTCATGGCGAGGTACGAAGCCATCTGTAGTGGTTTTACGTATGGTTTCAACAGTTTGCTTCGCTGCGCTCGCAATGACGGTTTGCTTAGTTTCAACAGATTGCTTCCCACTTCGTTCCTCGTGGTTCGCAATGGCGTTGCGCCATGCGTGGTAAGTTGCGGCAACTTTGTCTACATCGGCGTCAGTAAACACACGCAATTTGCGGCTTTCCATGGTTCCCATTTTGCTGGTGTCTATGAATAAGATTTCGTCGGTGCGTTTGCGGTGTATGCCGTCTTTGCCGTCGCGGTTCTTGCTGAGTATGAAGATGCAGGCGGGTATGCCTGTGGTGAGGAATAGTTTATCGGGTAGGCGAATGATGCAATCAATCATGTTGTTGTTTACCATGAATTCGCGTACGTTTTTCTCGCCTTTGTTGTTCGAGGTCATGGCGCCGTTTGCCATAACGACAGAGGCGGTTCCTTTGTCGCTAAGGTGGCTCCAGAAGGTTTGCATCCACATATAGTTGGCATTACCATCGGTGGTAAATTCTTCTTTAGGTCCGAATAGGCGCGGGTCGTTTTCGGGCAAATCTTCAGGATGCCATTGGCTTACGTTAAACGGTGGGTTTACGATGATAAAGTCTGCCTTCAGGTCGGGGAATTTGTCTTGTAGGAGTGAGTCGCCTAAGCGCACATCAAAGGACAGGTCGCGTAGGGCTAAGTTCATTTTGCACAAGCGTAATGTACCGTCGTAACGCTCTTGTCCGTAAATGGCTATATTCTTTTTATCACCGCCATGCGATTCTAAGAATTTTAAAGATTGCACAAACATACCGCCACTACCGCAAGCGGCATCAAAGATTTTACCTTCGTAGGGTTCGATCATTTCCACCATGAGGCGCACAATACTGCCGGGCGTAAAGAATTGCCCGGCACCTGAACCTTCAGCCAAAGCAAACTTACCGATATAGTACTCGTACACTCTGCCAAGAATATCACTTTCGGGATTTTCTTTTTGGGAGAGTTTGGGGTTGGAGAGTAAGTTAATTAGCCCGCCAACTTGTCGAGCGGTGAGCTGGCTTTTTACGAAAATACGGGGTAAGATTCCTTTTAAGTCAGGGCGAAATTTAGCTAAGGTCGCGTCAAGAGTATCGAAAGCGTCATCTACGATTACTTTGATGTTGTCTTGTTCGGCGTTGGCTTTAAGGTATTCCCAAGTGGCTTCTTTTGGAATGATGTATATGTTTTTCGAGAGATATTCGTCGGTATCGTTTAAGATATCATTGATCTCGTCGTCGTTGGTGGTGTAATAGGAAGAGCTTTTATCTTGCACCAAATAGTTGAGTTCTTGTTTGCGTATCTCATAGCGCTCGGACATGTGCTTGAGGAATATCATCGGCAGCACATAGTCTTTGTATTGATTTTCAGCTACTGCACCGCGGAGTTCGTTGGCGGCTTTCCAGAGTTCTTGTTCGAAATTGATGTCGGCTTTGATGGTTTGTTTTGCCATGTTTGGTTTATGGAGTGGTTTGTTTGTGTTTTTTTCAAACTTAGGGAAATTTGTTTGGTGTTGCAAGGGGAGAGGGTATTGTGTGTGGATAATTGCTATTGGCGTCAGCGTATTAGAAATCGGGCTATTTGGGATTACAGTCTGCATTTTGTTACGGTATTATGCCAGTTATTTGGGTTATTACAATTCTTTATTTGAGAAATAGTATTGCGGTTTGCAGCTGCAAGGAGTTGGCGATTTCGAAGCACAAAACTGTCAACCAACACAAAACTTGTATAGAAGCACAAAGTCCCAAGTTTGCACTTCACCCCGCCTAACTCTAAACTCGTGTTAGCGTTATGGCGTTTTTTTTCATTAGTTTATTCTGTCTTTTGTTACAACTTTAGATTTATTTTTAATTGTCGGCTTTCTCTCGTCCCTAACAACAATTTTAAATCCTAAACAGTCTGCTTCAGTAACATTATAATGGTCATTTGTCACATTAGCAATGTCAAAATAGAACCGAAACTCGTCATTTCGATTAAAGTTCTTTATTATGTAGCTGCATTCGTTCGGCTTTTTGTTTTTTGGTTTGATATCGTCTTTGCCGGTCTTACAGAAACTACTTTGCTTAATAATTTTGGCATCCGCATCGAATTCAAATATTATTCTGAACGATGCAATGTCTTTACCGGTAGTGTTTTCAAGTCTAAACTCTTTAGTGTAAATATTGTTATGCTGTTCACCTGACTCAGACATAATTGGTATTTTAGTAATCACATCATCGTCAACATAACAACATTTCATCTCTTGAATACGATTTGACCACTTGTTATAAATTATTGTCAGTGATGCGCCTCCTAAACCACCAAGTAGGTAAGTATAGTTTTGCTCAATAAATTGTAGTATTTGTTGGACCATAATCTTATTCGTAGTTTATGGTGTAACGTCCATTTTGAACTCTGTAAGTTCCAAATCTTGCCTTAATCCCATTCTGTCTGCATAGGAGTTCAGCCATTCCTTTAGATGCAAATGGAACTAATAAATAGAATGTTCCCCCAAGCTGTGAATAGGTCTTCCACTGTTGTACTTCATTGTTGTTAACACTGTCTGATGTCTCAACTTCAATCACAAATTTCACTGTATTGTCACCAGCAGGAGTAATTATAATGTCGGGATACTGTCCGTTTATGCTAGTATTCTTCTGTTGGTTAGGATTTGTGTAAACCCTGTGATTGATTTTGTCCAAGTTGTTGTATGCAGCTTGAATTACACTGTCGTGTTCGTTTTGAGTATAAGGTCTAATTGCCATATTAATTTTTAGTTTCTTGTTAGACTGTTTTATTTCTGTGTTGTCGTCATATGCTTACCGCTACCGTTTCTATACCACTCCAATTTCCCAACCAATTTTTCAACGCTAGAACTTATACCAACTCCCAAAAAAAACTTTACCTCACAACCTCCCAAACGAAGTGATGAATAGTAAGCAAACAATTTACCGAAAAACTAGCTATGAGATGTAGCATTGTTGGCATCAGTTAGTTTCTCTCTCTTTTTTTGTTTCACCTTTCTTATCCTCATTATTCTCTTCTTCCTTTGTTGTCGTTTTCTCCTTTATTTTCTCCTTTTCTAGGTCGGTCTCAGCTTTGACTCTTTCAGCTTCTGCTTTTGCCGTCTTAGCTTTTTCAGCTTCTAGTTTCGATTCTTCTTCAATCATTTTGATAGACTGAGTAATTACTTCTTTATACAATTCAATATACTTATCCTTGTCAACTGCACCATTGAAATAACCTTCAGAAAGGCGATATAACGCTTCTCTGGTAATCATTAAACTAGTTGTTCTATTTGTTAGCTTAGATAATTCAGCTTGCGTTTTTACAAGTAGTTCAGCGTCAACTTTTCCTTCGATTTTAACTTTTGGGTCAATTTCAATGTTCCTTGTTATTCCTGCGTCTGGCGATTGTTCAGCTAGTACCTTAATATTCCCGTTTTCATCAACATGCATTAATGTTTGTCTTTGTGTCGGGTCATGATGTGCCCACATCAAGGTAGTTTTTCTGTCAGTAAACTGCTTTACTCGAATGATTCCTGAGCGTTTATTCGAGTTTCTAACATTCATTGCAGGGCTACAACTTTGAAAAAAATAAACACTTGTAATTAGCGCGATAATGTAAATTGATGTTCTCATTTGATTAATTTGTTTTTAAATGTTCTTTACCTTATGCACTCGTTTGGATAATTGCTGCCAAATACGCAACAGCGCCCCCAATATTATTTTTTCTTCTTTTTTACTTTAACCGCTGCGCGAGTGGTGACTAAGAAGTACCAACCTGTGATTGCGCTTTGTTAAGCACGTCTTGCCTTGCCATAATGATTTGGTATTAAATATTAATATTCCTCTAAAATCTACGCGCAATCAGAATGTAGTGGTCGCTGCACTGTTGCCCTTACACTTCCCGCTCCACCAACGCCACACAATCCGCCACAGTCACGCAATCTATAATTTCTTTGATGCTAATTTTTTTCTCCGGCTGGTAGGCTTGTAGTAAGGCGTTGAGCTTTAAGAAGAGCAGTTTATACTGGGCCTCTTTAAATAACAAATGGGTCTTCAAATGCAGTTGGTCTGATAGCTGACAGGCATTGGTTTCGAAATCACCGGCGAGATGCAATAAAATGGTTTTGACTCTATTTCTTGGGCTTTCCTTTTCATTGTTGGGTTGTATGGCGAGTTGCACAAACTGGGACAGTTGTAGGCCGTCAATGGTGAAAAAATCATATTTTTCCTCAACCAGCTGCAGTTGCTTGATGATCTTGCAAACATCAGTAGATTGGATGGTAAAAACATTCGACACTTTATTCATGCTACTACTATTATTTTTAGTCTATCAGAGGGGTTTCGCTTGCTTCCAAATAACTATTTTAGGACTTGATCGTATTTTTCAATTTTTGACCCACGATAAATGGTTGCTTGTCCGCATCCATTTCGCAGCCGCTGTCAACCGACATTTCTCTTTGTGCCACCATACTCGTCAATTGTTCCAGCATATCGCTCACCGCATAACCTGCCGCAACAATGGCAATCGCCTGTTCTGTAGTAAAAGATAGGGTCATCAAATTGTTTACCGGCGTAAGCATCACACCCACAAAAAAACCAACAAAGAGACCCCATAGTTTCTGTCCGGGAGTGGATAGGTCGTCGGCTTCCACCATGGGATTTCTTGCTAATTTCAGTTCGAACAAACTTATTCCAACACGCAATGCCTGTCCTGCCGCACCCAAAATACCACTGGTGAGCAGCGCAATAATAGTCTCAGAATTATTACAGAAATAGTTCATCTTTTTAGAATTGAAACTTTTGTTAAAATTAGAAAGTTCAGTTGGTACAAAACTTACGGAAACCCCTACAATTCATAAGTTTTTCCCCTAGGGTTTCCCCTATAGATTGACTTAGAGGAAACCCTAGGGGAAACCCCAACTGCTGTTCCAACTTTTTTTTTCATCTTTAACCCATCTGTAACTTATTAACTCTAAATCATTATTTATGAAAAGAATTATTGGACTATTAGTTGTTATCTTAGCACTTCATGCCTGCAAAAAGAAAATGGATGATACCGCACCCAGACCTTTCGTGGCTAATCCGGGTTGTATTACCCTGGAAGATTACGATCGTTTGACTACCAAAGAAGAAAAAGTGGCGTGGTTGCGCAACAGTGGCAAATTGGTTTGTGATGCTATTTTGTATGCGAGAGAGGAGGAGCATCGCGTTCCCACTGAAGAGATAACAATAATTCCTGGGACCATTCCTTTGGAGATGAATTGGACTGAATTTAAGAAGTTTGTAGGTGCAACCGTTTATGAAAAGTATGTTGGCTTTGAAGTAGATTCAATCGGTAACGTAACCAATCTCCGCCTAGTTCCGGCCTATAGTGAAACAGAAGATACTTATTCTGTGCCAATGTATAGAAGTATCGGACTTAAGTATAAATTGCAGGACGTATCGGAATTAGAATTTCTTCGTGTGATGGTTAAAGATGTTCCTAGTATTGTAGTTCGGTATAAAGAGGAAGGAAAAGAGGATGTGTATTATAACTTAAGTAGCGACCCAATTTAACACAGTTTATTTGTTATGATAGAAAGGCTTATAGAGTCGCTTAGTTTTGTTCGTTTTTTAGTGTTTGCGACTTTTTTTCATGCATTACTTGGACTAGCGTGGAAGAATAAAATGCATCGATATATATTGATCATCCTAACTGTTTTTAGCACCACTGAGTTGATTAGTATTTGTCAATCTGTGTTTATTTTAGAGTTTAAGTTAGGCGTTATTGTCGCTACCATTATACATTCAATTATGTGGCTACTTATTCTAAGAGAAGTAGTTAGTTTTCCAAAAGTAGTAAGTGGATTGACGATTGCCTTTGCGACCTTTAGCATCTGTGATGTTTTATTTATTGAAGGTTGGAAAATCTTCAATATCTATAGTTTTATTTTGGGTGCATTGCTATATTTAGTGCTATTTTTAATCGAGAGTTTTTATCAATTAAAAAAAGAAAATTTCTACTTTTTCTTTAACAATCACTATCTATTGTTAACGTCTCCAGTATTATTTTTTATTGGTTTATCATTTATGTTTGGATTTCGCAGTAAGGCTATAAATAACACGATTTTTTTTGATAGATTCGAATTGTACGACACTATTATTTTCAGCGTAAACATTGTTTATTACTCATTAGTTAACCTTTACATATATAGAGAAAAAAGGAAGTTATATGAATTTTGAAATTGCTTTTGGCATCCTAGTGGTCTTTATCTTGGTGAGTTTAGTAATCCTGTTCTGCGGGTTATTAATTAAGCTCTACATTCATAAAGTGAAGAAATATACCCGTTTGATATATCAAAAGGATATCGATTTTCAGAAAACCTTGAACACAACCATTATAGAAACCCAAGAGCAAGTGCTCAAGAATATTTCGCAGGACTTGCACGATGATGCGGGTCAGCAATTGACCTTCATTAATTTTCAAGTGGAACACTTAAAGTTAGACAATCCTCAAATGGGAGAATCCCTAGAATCCATTTCGCAATCTTTATCCAATTTGTCAAGTTCCATTCGCGATATCAGCCATGCGCTGAACAATCAACTATTCCTGCGCCATGATTTGCTGCAAGCGATTGCTTCCGAGCTCAATCGGATTGGAAAAGTAAAAACACTGCAAGTCGATTATACTTGCAGCGAGATCACAAAGAAGGTGTTTACGATACAAGAGCAGATTGTGATTTATCGGCTTTTTCAAGAAATGATGAACAATATACTGAAACATGCACAAGCCTCGCATATCGAAGTATTTATAAACATCGACCCATTGTTTTCGATGGTTGTGAAGGACAACGGAATTGGATTTGACCTTACCGCACCGCTCAAAAACTCTTTGGGACTCGGCAACATGAACGAGCGCGCCAATTTGATTGGTTACGAATTTGAAGTTCATTCGATGGTTAATCAGGGAACAACAGTAACTTTAGCAGAAAAAATCAATAACTAAAAGATGGTAAAAACTACAATTGCAATCATTGACGATCACAAGATCGTTCGACAAGGACTGAAGGAATTGTTGGAGCGTTTGGGAAACTATGTGGTGACCCACGAATTTGATGATGGAATTCAATTTCTCGCCGCATTGCCTTTAGAAGAGCCACCACAACTGTATATTTTGGATTATTCCATGCCCGGAATGGATGGGCTGGAGGTACTGGCAAAATTGGAGAAACTGCCGGAGGAGTATCGGGTGCTCTTTCTTACCCAGCACTTCGACGAGAAGATTATTGACAATGCCTATCGCTTTGGTGCTCGAGCTTTCCTACACAAGAATTGTAGCGCGCAGGAGTTAAAGTTTGCCATCGATAGCATTGTCTCTCAAGGTTACAGCAATATTTCTGAAATATTGCAAAGAATCAAGAACATACCCGAAACATTACAGAATGAGAACATAATTTTATCAGACCGTGAACTCGAACTCTTGACGCTGGTTTGCGATGAAAAAGAGTACACCTACGAACAGATTAGCGATATGATGGGCGTATCCCTCAAAACCATCGAAACCTATCGGGTGAGATTGTTTGAGCGATTTGGCATCAAGACCAAATCCGGTTTGGTTTTGTTTTCATACAAGTATCGCTTGACAAAACCATTTAAGTGATAGTTTAAGATATCATTTTGTAAGAAGGAAACACTTGATGCAGCCTTGCATCTTTTTTTTTTTTTGACCCCAGGTGATTTAAACAGACCATTTGCAAATCTCAGCCTTTTTGTGGAATACCCGACTTTGCGCCACCGGTTTTTAGCACGGATTGCACCCGAGGCGATAGCCGAACAGACGAAGTAAATCCGTGTCATCGGGTTCTAAATACTGAATAAAGAAATTCCAAATTCCACCCGAAGCAACGCGGATAGCCGGAAACGTTGACTTGCAGTTCCTGATTTATAAAATAAAACACAAATCTTTACCAACTCGTCTCTCCGGCCTTTTTTCATTTTCCGTCAAACCCTTAAAAGGATTTTGAACCGGCCGCAGTAAGTGACCATCATAGTCGAATACGTCCATTTTCATTTGTTCTGAAAACGACTCATTAATCTTATCGAACTCGTCTGACCGCCCTTTTTCGTTTTCCGCAAAAACTCTTGGAATGAATTTTAGCGCTGGGTGAAGGGAGCGACCATCATAGACGACGAGGAACGAGGAGCGGCTCGGGTCGCGATAGGAAAATTCATTCTTAGAGTTTTCGGGAAAGGAAAACAAGGCTTGATTTTTTGTTTCTTTTGTA
>CANHBE010000015.1 GCA_947458575.1 Flavobacteriaceae bacterium
CTTTCGTGACGGCGGTTTTCGGCAAACATGGGATAAAGCGCCACATCTCCGTTTTCGTGAAAAGAAATCCAGTTGTTTGGAAAAATAGAATCCGGAGTGTCTGGTGTTTTTGTGTCTTCTACCACAATGACATTTACGCCCACCATTCGCAATTTATTGACAAAAGCATCGAATTCTTCTTGTGCTTTTGCATTGACAGACTCCGGTGATAAACCATCCAGAACCTTTTGATAATAATTGTTTACCGCTGTTTGCTCGTTCATTCGAAATGCGACCGGGCGAATCATGAGGATGGAATTGGTGGTTTGTTTCATGTTTATTTGTGTGAAGTAGTAACGATTGCTTCAAGAAGTTCAAAGGCTACTTCAGCCATTTTGTTTAATTTATTATCAAGACACGGATTGACCTCCACAATTTCAAGACAAATGGTTTTGGGATTTTCCATTAAATGAACCAAGATTTGCTGAGCTTCTTGCGGAGTGAGACCATTCTTAACCGGCGTTCCTGTTCCATATGAAGTCAGATCAGGATCCATAGAATCAACATCAAAAGACACATAAATGATGTCACAATCAGCCAGTTTTTCATTGATCTGACTCATAACAGACGTCACACCTTCTTGACGGACTTTTTCAACAGTAAAGTTCTTGATATTTAATCGAGACATAATGGCGTCTTCTTGTTCTTCCGTATCTCGAACACCAATATAAACTAAGTCATGCGGATAGATTTTTGGTTTGATATCTCCTACAGACTTCAGTTCATTCCACAATTTGATTGTCTCTTCATTCACTTCATTTACCTGAGACTCCAAATTATCTTGATTCAGAGCGGTTGCAAGCGGCATACCGTGGAGATTTCCTGTTGGTGTGGTGAAAGGCGTATGAATATCGGCATGAGCGTCTATCCAAACTACACCTAGCCTTTTGTTGGGATGAGCCGATCTAATTCCGGCTATAGTTCCTCCAGCGGAGCCGTGATCGGCGGCTAATATCAGGGGAAATTTGTTTTGAGAAAGTACTTTCGAAATATCATCATTCAAAAGTTGATACACTTTCAGAAGTCCATCTATCCTCTTCGCAAACTGATATTCGGTCGGTCGATCTAAAAGTGAGTTGCAATGGTCAAGTTCTTTGGTTTCTATATTGCTAAAGATTGTACTCCCGCGTTTTCTTGCTGCGGTTACCATAGCTTCCGGACCAAGCGAAGCACCTCTGGAACCCGCAGTAATCTCTGATTTGTTGATATAGAAAACAATTTCTTTGTTCATAAAAATTTCGTTCTATAGATTGCTGTTCCCCGCAATTCAATATTGATCGGTTGCAGACAAATATAAAGAATGCGACTTGATTATTAAAGTATTCTCAAAAATTCCTTTATCGATAAGGTTACAATAAAAAAAGGCCCCCATTTTGGAGGCCTCAATTATACATTTGTCGCTTATCTATTACTCATAGGCACAAAATCGCGCAACGGATGACCAACATAAATTTGTCTTGGTCGACCGATTGGTTCTTTGTTGATGCGCATTTCTTTCCATTGCGCTATCCAGCCCGGTAAGCGACCAATAGCAAACATTACGGTAAACATATCCGTCGGGATCCCTAGTGCTCTGTAAATAATTCCAGAATAAAAATCGACGTTCGGATATAACTTTCTCGATACAAAATAATCGTCAACCAAAGCAGCTTCTTCTAATTTTTTAGCAATATCAAGAATTGGATCGTTAACTCCAAGTGTGCTTAAAACCTCATCAGCAGCTTTCTTGATAATACGTGCTCTCGGATCAAAATTTTTATAGACTCTGTGACCAAATCCCATCAATCGGAATGGATCATCTTTATCTTTTGCTTTCGCCATATACTTGTCACAATCTCCCCCATTCTTGTGGATTTCTTCCAGCATTTCCAAAACTGCTTGATTCGCTCCACCGTGTAACGGACCCCACAAAGCTGACACTCCTGCAGAGATGGAAGCAAATAAACCGGCATGAGAAGAACCAACGATACGCACGGTCGAAGTTGAACAATTCTGTTCGTGATCTGCGTGCAAAATAAACAACTTATCAAGCGCGTCAACCACAACTTTATTAGCCGTGTAAGGACCAGTTGGCAATTGAAACATCAGGTGCATAAAATTTTCAACATATCCTTTGGTGTTGTCGTAGTAATTGAGAGGATAACCCATCATCTTTCTGTATGTCCATGTAGCAATAACGAGAAACTTACCCATCGTTTTGCAAACCGCTTCATACATTTCCTTTTCATTATCAACATTTACAACTTTCGGATTGAAGGCCGTTAATGCGCTTGTGAGCGAAGACAACACACCCATTGGATGCGCCGTTTTTGGGAAGCCATCGATGATGTTTTTCATTTCTTCATTCACCAAAGTGTACTTGTGAATATCTGTTTCAAATTGATTCAGCTGCTGTTTTGTCGGTAATTCACCAAAAATGACCAAGTAAGCAACTTCGAGAAAATCAGCCTTATCAGCCAGATCTTCAATCGCATAACCCCGATAACGAAGTATTCCTTCTTCACCATCTAGGAATGTAATCTCGCTGGTACAAGAACCTGAGTTTTTATATCCAGGATCCATCGTAATAGCGCCAGTCAAATCACGCAATTTATTAATATCGATTCCTACTTCGTTTTCACTTCCAACAATTACTGGAAACTCATACTTCTTTCCGTCTAGTTCTAAATGGGCTGTTTTCGACATAATTTAAAAGGGAATTTTTTCTTTGAAATAATAATTTAACAAAACTATGGAAATCGATGTGAATTAAAAAATGAATTTTGCAATGAAATTGTTAATAATTCTATAAATAATAAAAAGGGGTTGTGACTTATCTTGGCTTAAGAAACTTCAAGAAAAACAAAGATTAACTCATCCCCAAAAAGAAAAAGACGACCCTCCCGCCAATCGCAAAAATGGCTTGCTTACAACTTGTATACAAGACGCTTTTTTGACAAAAACAAAAACCTGACTAGTTTCCCAATCAGGTTTTATTTTAAAAATATAAAATCTTATTTAAATGCTTTCAAGCCGGGGAAATACGCTGTTTCAGCTAATTCTTCCTCGATGCGCAACAGTTGGTTGTATTTCGCCATACGATCCGAACGGGAAGCCGAACCGGTTTTGATTTGACCACAATTTAATGCAACCGCTAAATCGGCAATTGTGTTGTCTTCAGTTTCGCCGGAACGATGTGACATAACTGATGTATAACCGGCGCGATGTGCCATATTTACAGCTGCAATCGTTTCGGTTAAGGTTCCTATTTGGTTTACTTTTACAAGTATTGAATTGGCAATTCCTTTTTCAATTCCTGTAGAAAGACGCTCAACATTGGTAACAAATAAATCATCGCCAACGAGTTGGGTTTTGTTTCCAATTAATTCAGTCAAGTATTTCCAGCCATCCCAGTCGTCTTCGTACATTCCGTCTTCTATGGAAATGATTGGGTACTTTGATGCTAGTTCAGCTAAGTATTCCGCTTGCTCTTTGGATGTTCTTATTTTGCCGTTTTCGCCTTCAAATTTTGTGTAATCGTACTTACCGTCAACATAAAACTCAGAAGCCGCGCAATCAAGTGCAATCATAATTTCGTCTCCGAATTTGTAACCTGCATTTTCTACCGCTTTCTTGATGGTATCGAGGGCATCTTCTGTTCCGCCTGCTAGGTTTGGTGCAAATCCACCTTCATCACCAACAGCAGTCGATAAATGGCGATCATGTAGCACCTTTTTCAACTGATGGAAAATTTCAGTTCCTGTTTGCATAGCGTGCGCGAATGAAGTCGCTTTAACAGGCATAATCATAAACTCTTGAAAGGCAATTGGCGCATCTGAATGAGAACCACCGTTGATGATGTTCATCATCGGAACCGGAAGTGTATTTGCAGAAACACCACCCACATATCTGTATAATGGCAATCCAAGTTCATTCGCAGCTGCTTTTGCAACGGCAAGAGAAACCCCTAAAATGGCATTAGCACCGAGGTTTGATTTATTAGCAGTGCCATCTAAATCGATCATGCGTTGGTCGATTTGATTTTGTTCGAAAACAGAAGTTCCGAGTAATTCTTCTGCAATTTTGGTATTGACATTTTCAACGGCTTTCAAGACTCCTTTTCCAAGATAGGCTTTTCCACCATCGCGCAATTCGACTGCTTCGTGTTCTCCGGTTGATGCTCCGGAAGGCACAGCGGCTCTTCCTAGAACGCCGTTTTCAGTAACTACATCCACTTCTATGGTTGGATTTCCTCTAGAATCGAAAATTTGTCTTGCGTGAATTTTGATAATAATGCTCATGTTTTAGATTTTTGGATTATAAATCTTTGAATTTTGAATGAATCACTTCGTAATATTTACAAATATATTGTATCTGAAATTGTCGCGAAATTAAAATTGGGATTGTTATTAACGATAACGATTTAGTTCTTTTGAGATTCGATATTATTGATAAATAGGTCAAAAAGGTACGATGAATCATGTGGTCCCGGGCTGGCTTCAGGATGGTATTGCACCGAGAAACAATTTTTGTTTTTCATGCGCATTCCTGCTACGGTTTGGTCATTGAGGTGCAGGTGCGTAATTTCTAGGTCAGGATGTTTTTCGAGTGCTTCTTTATCGACTGCAAATCCGTGGTTTTGGGAGGTGATTTCTCCCTTACCGGAAATCAAGTTGATCACCGGATGATTGATTCCGCGGTGGCCGTTGAACATTTTGTAGGTGGAAACGCCGTTTGCCAATGCAATCACTTGATGACCGAGACAAATGCCGAAAAGCGGTTTATCGTTTTCGAGTATGTCTTTCGCCACTTGAATCGCTCCAAACAATGGATCCGGATCGCCGGGACCATTAGAAAGAAAAAATCCATCCGGGTTGAACTCCGCTAAATCCTTGAATGTAGCATCGTATGGAAAAACTTTAATGTAGCAATCGCGTTTGGCGAGGTTTCGCAAAATGTTGGTCTTGATTCCTAAATCGAGGGCGGAGATTTTGTATTTAGCGTTTTCATCTCCGAAGTAGTAAGGCTCTTTGGTGGAAACCTTTGAGGCAAGTTCGAGCCCTTTCATATCGGGAACATTTGCCAATTGATTTTTGAGTTCTTCTATTGACGTCCCATCAGTGCAGATTGCGGCATTCATTGCTCCGTTATCGCGAATATAACTGACTAATGCTCTCGTATCAACATCTGAAATACAGATTAAATTTTGTTTTTCAAAATAATCAAAAAGGTTACCCGAAGCGTTATCGCGAGAATAATTAAAACTAAAATTCTTGCAAACCAGACCGGCGATCTTGATAGAATCGGATTCAACTTCCTGATCATTTACACCATAATTTCCGATGTGTGGATTGGTGGCGACCATGATTTGTCCGAAATAGGACGGATCGGTGAAAATTTCTTGATAACCGGTCATTCCGGTATTGAAACATACCTCGCCGAAAGTAGTTCCTGATATTCCAATAGATTTTCCGTGGAAGATTGTGCCGTCACTGAGTAAGAGAATGGCTGGTTGTCGTGTGTTGTAGTTCATTGTAGTTAGTTGTTGTGCAAATTTATTTTTTTTACCGCAAAGTTCGTAAAGGATATGACCCAAAGTTCGCAAAGGTTATGAACAGATTTTGAAAACTACGAAATGCCTTAGCCCGGATTGCAGCGGTATCCTTTTTATCCTGAACTCGTTTCAGGATAAAAATATTTAGCGGAAAGCCGGATTAGCTTCTGAACAAAAAAAAAGGACAAACTGTAAAAGTTTATCCTTGATTTGTATTGTGTTCTGGGTTTCATTACTCAGCTTTCTCTTCGGTGTTATCCTCAGCGGCTGGAGCTTCCGGAGTATCAACTTCTGCTTGCGGAGTTTCTACTTCAGCTACCGGTGTTTCTTCTACAGCTGGAGCTGCAACTTCCGGAGCTTCATCTTCCACCACAGGCGCTGCTGCTACAGGAGCTTCAGCTTTTGGAGCTGCAGATGCTGTTGACGCACCTTTTGATTTACCACCACGACGGCTCTTCGATTTTTTCTCTTCTTTTTTACCACCGTTGTACAATTCGTTGAAGTCTACGAGCTCGATCATTGCCATATCTGCGTTATCTCCTAAACGATTTCCAACTTTGATGATACGAGTATAACCACCTGGACGATCACCTACTTTAGCAGCTACGTCTCTGAATAAATCAGTTACTGCATATTTGCTTCTTAAGTAAGCGAATACGACACGACGGTTGTGTGTAGTATCTTCTTTTGACTTTGTAATCAATGGCTCAACAAATTGTTTAAGCGCTTTTGCTTTAGCAACCGTAGTGTTGATTCGTTTGTGCTCGATTAAAGAGCAGGCCATATTAGCCAACATCGCTTTTCTGTGTCCGGTTTGTCTGCTTAAGTGATTATTTTTCTTTCCGTGTCTCATGACGTGTTTTTTTAAACTTCATCTTGCTTCAATCCGCTTTGGAGAGCAAAATATGAAGTTATTTATTCTTTATCTAGTTTGTATTTGGATAAATCCATTCCGAAGGTTAGGTTCTTAACAGCAACTAGTTCATCTAATTCTGTCAAAGATTTTTTACCAAAGTTACGGAACTTCATTAAGTCGTTTTTGTTGAACGATACTAAGTCGCCAAGCGTATCTACTTCTGCAGCTTTAAGGCAGTTTAGTGCTCTTACGGATAAATCCATATCGACTAACTTCGTTTTCAACAGTTGACGCATGTGCAATGATTCTTCATCATAAGATTCAGTTTGCGCAATTTCGTCAGCTTCTAAGGTGATTCGTTCATCAGAGAACAACATAAAATGATGAATCAAAACTTTCGCAGCTTCTGTTAAAGCGTCTTTAGGATTGATTGAGCCATCTGTTTTGATTTCGAAAACTAATTTTTCGTAATCTGTTTTCTGTTCAACTCGGAAGTTTTCAATGGCATACTTTACGTTCTTAACGGGTGTAAAGATTGAATCCGTGAAAATTGTTCCGATTGCTGCGTTCTGCTTTTTGTTTTCTTCAGCAGGAACGTAACCGCGACCTTTTTCTATTGTCAACTCGATATTGAGTTTGATTTTGCTATCTAAGTTGCATATTACTAATTCCGGGTTTAGCACCTGAAAACCAGAAATGAACTTTTGAAAATCACCAGCTGTCACTTGATCTTTACCTGTAACAGAGATGGTTACTGATTCGTTATCGATGTCTTCAATTTGGCGCTTGAAACGCACTTGCTTCAAGTTCAAAATGATTTCCGTAACATCTTCAACAACACCTGAAATAGTAGAAAACTCGTGATCAACACCTTCGATTCGCACAGAGGTGATTGCGTATCCTTCTAAAGCGGAAAGCATCACTCTTCTAAGTGCATTACCAACGGTCAATCCGTATCCAGGTTCCAAAGGTCTAAATTCAAATTTACCTTCAAAATCGGTAGAATCGATCATGATAACTTTATCGGGCTTCTGAAAATTAAATATTGCCATAATTTCGACTAAGTCAATTATTATTTGTTGTACAATTCGACGATTAACTGCTCTTTAATGTTTTCTGGAATTTGTAATCTAGCTGGTACTGAAACGAAAACACCTTCTTTAGTATCATTGTTCCAAGTAATCCACTCATAGACATGAGAAGAATTTGCCAAAGAATTATTGATAGCTTCAACTGTTTTAGACTTTTCACGAACCGCTACCTTATCGCCAGCTCTTAAGTGATATGAAGGAATGTTTACAACTTCACCGTTAACGGTAATATGTCTGTGAGAAACAATTTGACGTGCTGCTCTTCTTGAAGGAGCGATCCCCATTCTGAATACAACATTATCAAGTCTTGCTTCACAAAGTTGGATTAATACTTCACCGGTAACACCACGAGCAGCTGATGCTTTCTCGAACAAACCTCTAAATTGCTTTTCGAGGATTCCGTAGGTATACTTTGCTTTTTGTTTTTCCATTAACTGAACGGCATATTCAGATTTTTTACCTCTTTTCTTTGCCATTCCGTGTTGTCCCGGAGGATAATTTCTCTTTTCGAAGGATTTATCCTCTCCGAAGATTGCTTCGCCGAATTTACGAGCGATTTTGGTTTTTGGACCAGTATATCTTGCCATTTTTTAGAATTTAAGGTAGTGATTATGAATTCAGGTCAAATCCTCCGATAATCAATATATCTACCTAGGTTATACTTTAAATTAATTTAGACTCTTCTTCTCTTTGGAGGTCTACATCCGTTGTGCGGCATTGGAGTAACATCGATAATTTCTGTCACTTCAACTCCACTATTGTGAATAGAACGAATTGCAGATTCGCGTCCGTTTCCTGGTCCTTTCACGTAAACTTTAACTTTCTTAAGTCCAGCCTCTAACGCGACTTTGCTACAATCTTCTGCTGCCATTTGAGCGGCATAAGGTGTGTTCTTTTTAGAACCTCTAAATCCCATTTTCCCTGCAGAAGACCATGAAATAACTTCACCTTTCTTATTGGTTAAAGAAATAATGATGTTGTTGAAAGTAGCATTAATATGAGCTTCACCCGTTGATTCAACGATAACTTTACGTTTTTTTGTTGTTGCCTTAGCCATATTATCTATTATTTAGTTGCTTTCTTCTTGTTAGCAACAGTTTTTCTTTTTCCTTTTCTTGTTCTGGAGTTGTTCTTAGTTCTTTGACCACGCAATGGAAGTCCAGATCTATGACGAATTCCTCTGTAGCAACCAATATCCATCAATCGCTTGATGTTTAGTGAAACTTCAGAACGTAGTTCCCCTTCAATTTTAAAATAGGAAACAGCGTCACGAATTGCTCCGATCTGATCATCATTCCAATCTTGTACCTTAATGTCTTCGCTTACATTAGCTTTTGCTAATATTTCGCTCGCGCGACTTTTTCCTATTCCGAAGATATAGGTCAATGCGATAACTCCTCTTTTGTTTTTTGGGATGTCTACCCCTGCTATTCTTGCCATAATTATCCTTGTCTTTGTTTAAATCTAGGATTCTTTTTGTTGATTACGTATAATCTGCCTTTTCTGCGCACAATGATGCATTCGGCACTTCTTTTCTTAACTGATGCTCTTACTTTCATTTTAGTTTAGCTTTTAGCTTTTAGCCTTTCGCTTTTAGCAATAATTTAAAAACCGCTAAAACCCAACTGCTAATTGCAATTTAATATCTATAGGTAATTCTTGCTTTTGACAAATCGTATGGACTCATTTCCAGCTTCACTTTATCACCAGGTAATAATTTGATGTAATGCATTCGCATCTTTCCGGAAATATGGGCAATTACAATATGTCCATTTTCTAATTCTACACGGAACATAGCATTTGACAATGCTTCAATTATAGATCCGTCTTGTTCTATTGCTGATTGTTTTGCCATAAAAACTAAGCTACTGCTTTTCGATTTTTACCACTTTTCATCAAACCATCGTAATGCTTGTTTAATAAGTATGAGTTGATTTGTTGAATTGTATCAATTGCAACCCCAACCATAATAATTAAAGAAGTTCCTCCGAAGAACATAGCCCAAGATTGTTGTACACCTAGAGCAACAATCAACGCCGGGAACACAGCGATTAATGCCAAAAATAACGATCCAGGAAACGTGATTAAAGACATAATATGATCTAAGTAGTCTGATGTTTCAGCACCTGGACGAACACCAGGAATAAATCCACCGCTTCTCTTCAAATCGTCAGCCATCTTATTTGTAGGAACGGTAATCGCGGTGTAGAAGAATGTGAACACAACAATCAGTGCAGCAAAAACAAAATTATACCAAAATCCGAACATGTCACTGAAAGCTCCAGCAATTGTCTGCGAGGTTTCTGTTTCAGACAAGCCTGCCAAGGCTGCCGGGATAAACATAATAGCTTGTGCGAATATGATCGGCATTACTCCGGAAGCATTCAACTTTAATGGTATCCACTGTCTGTTTCCTCCCATCATATCTTGCTCAAAGTCTCCGGTTGTTGTTCGACGCGCATACTGCACAGGTATTTTTCTTACTGCCATTACCAACAGAACGCAGGCAATGATTACCAACAACCAAATAATTATTTCGATAACCAACAACATTGGACCTCCATTGTTGTTTGTAATTGTTGAAGTAAATTCTTGTATGAACGCCTGTGGCAAACGAGCCAAGATACCTACCATTATCAAGAGTGAAATACCGTTTCCAATTCCTTTATCTGTGATTTTCTCTCCCATCCACATCGCAAAGATTGTCCCAGTGGTTAGAATTAAAACAGATGAGAACAAGAAGCTAAATGAATCAAAACCTAACATAAAAGCACTAGAAGGTAGTGTTCTGTATAAGTTATAGATATAGCCTGGCCCTTGAACTAGCGTAATCAGAATTGTCAACCAACGTGTGATTTGGTTTAACTTCTTTCTGCCACTCTCTCCATCTTTCTGTAATTTTTGCAAGTAGGGAATTGCAATTCCCATTAATTGCACTACGATTGAAGCAGAGATGTATGGCATAATTCCCAGTGCGAAAACAGATGCCTTAGAGAAAGCACCACCTGTAAACATATCGAGAATTGAACCAATACCATCTTTCGTTTGACCTTCTAAGCTATTTAATTGCGTAGCATCAATACCCGGTAGTGTAACGTGAGCACCAAATCGATATACTACTAATAGACCTAACGTAAGTAGGATTCTATTTCTCAGTTCGTCGATTTTCCAAACATTGGCTAATGATTCAAAAAATTTCTTCATCGCTATAGCAAAATTAAAGGGTTACTGCTTCACCACCGGCAGCTTCGATTGCCGCCTTAGCAGTTGCAGTGAATTTATGAGCAGATACTTTCAATTTGGCTTTCAATTCACCTCTTCCCATTATTTTAACTAAATCATTCTTCGTTGCCAAACGATTCAAGACGATCGTAGAAAGATCTACGGTGTCAGTTACAATCCCATTATCAACTAATCCTTGTAAAGTATCTAGGTTTATTCCTTGATACTCAACACGATTGATGTTTTTGAAACCGAACTTAGGAACACGTCTTTGCAAAGGCATTTGTCCTCCTTCAAAACCGATCTTCTTTGAATATCCTGAACGAGACTTAGCTCCTTTGTGTCCTCTTGCTGAAGTACCACCTTTACCAGAACCTTCACCACGTCCGAGACGTTTGTTTTGATTATGTGTTGAACCTTCAGCGGGTTGTAAGTTACTTAAATTCATAACTGTATTTGTTATTTAACTTCCTCAACGGAAACTAAGTGTTTAACTTTATTTATCATTCCAAGGATCGCAGGATTTGACTCATGCTCTACTACTTGGCCCATTTTACGAAGACCCAATGCTTCCAATCCTCGTTTCTGAGTTAAAGGACAATTGATTTTACTTCGAACTTGTTTTACTAATAATTTAGCCATAATTTCCTTGAATTAACCTTTAAAAACTTTCTCTAAAGAAACTCCTCGTTGTTTTGCAACAGTATGAGCACTTCTCATTTGCAGCAGGGCATCGAATGTTGCTTTCACCACATTGTGAGGATTTGAAGAACCTTGTGATTTAGACAATACATCATGAATACCTACTGACTCAAGCACCGAACGTACAGCACCACCCGCAATAACTCCAGTACCATGCGAAGCAGGCATTAAGTACACACGAGCACCACCAAACTTTCCTTTTTGATCATGAGGCACAGATTGTCCACTTAGAGGAATTCTTACCAAATTTTTCTTAGCATCTTCTACTGCTTTCGCGATAGCCTCAGATACGTCTTTAGATTTACCTAAACCGTGTCCGACAACACCATTTTCGTCACCGACAACTACAATTGCAGAGAAGCCAAAAGCTCTTCCTCCTTTAGTTACTTTGGTAACACGATTTACACTTACCAAACGATCCTTCAATTCAAGGCCGCTAGGTTTCACCATCTCAATATTCTTGTATTTACTAGACATAGTTTATTAGAATTTAAGTCCGGCTGCTCTCGCACCTTCCGCTAATGATTGAACACGACCGTGATACAAGTAACCTCCTCTATCGAAGGTAACATTCTCAATTCCGGCTTTTAACGCTTTCTCTGCTATCAATTTTCCAACTGCAGCAGCCACTTCAACGTTTGTTCCTTTACTTACTCCTTTTTCTCTTGAAGATGCAGCTAATAAAGTAACTCCATTCACATCATCAATGAGTTGCGCGTAGATTTCTTTATTACTTCTGAATACAGAAAGTCTTGGTTTGGTAGCTGTTCCGCTAACAATCTTTCTGATTCTGAATCTAATTCTCTGTCTTCTATCAGATTTAGTTAATGACATAATCTTAAATTTTTTAAGCGGATTTACCAGCTTTTCTTCTTAATTCTTCTCCAACGAACTTAACTCCTTTTCCTTTATATGGCTCAGGCTTACGGAAACCTCTGATTTTCGCAGCAATCTGACCCAATAATTGTTTGTCATAAGAAGTCAACTTTACGATTGGATTCTTTCCTTTTTCAGAAATTGTCTCCAATTTAACTTCAGGTGCCAATTCTAAAACAATGTTGTGCGAGAATCCAAGAGCAAGGTCCAATTTTTGTCCTTGATTAGACGCTCTGTAACCAACTCCAACCAACTCTAATTCTTTAGTGAATCCTTCGGACACACCAATGATCATGTTATTGATTAGAGATCTATACAATCCATGTTTTGCTCTTTGGTCTTTCAAATCTGATGATCTTTCAACTGTAACCTGACCATCCTCAACTTTTACAGTAACATCACTGTACTCCTGACTAAGTTGACCTAATTTTCCTTTAACGTTGATAACATTATTAGCAACTTCAACAGTTACACCTGCAGGAATTACAACGGGGTTTTTACCTATTCTTGACATCGTTAGCTGTTTATTAGTATACGTAACAAATTACTTCACCGCCAACATTTAATTGCTTGGCTTGTTTCCCGGTCATCAATCCTTTTGAAGTTGATACGATAGCTATACCCAAACCATTCAAGATTCTAGGTAATTTAGCAGCACCGGCATATTTACGCAAACCTGGTTTGCTGATTCTTTGGATATCTTTAATTACAGGCTCCTTAGTATCTTTATCATACTTCAAAGCAATTTTGATTGAACCCTGAACAGCGTTATCCTCAAACTTGTAACTTAAGATGTAACCTTGATCGAATAAGATCTTAGTAATTTCTTTTTTCAGATTAGAAGCAGGAATCTCAACAACTTTATGGTTTGCAGCCACAGCATTTCTGATTCTTGTCAAATAATCCGCAATTGGATCTGTATACATATTTATTAAATTGCGGTTATGGTTTTCAAAGAGTACTCACTAATTGAACCTTTAACCAATTGATAATTCTAAATTTTTTACCAGCTAGCTTTCTTTACTCCTGGAATTAAGCCTTGGTTAGCCATTTCACGGAAAGTTACACGTGAAATTCCAAATTGGCGCATATACCCTCTAGGTCTTCCTGTCAGTTTGCAACGATTGTGCATACGTACCGGAGAAGCATTCTTTGGCAACTTTTGCAAGCCTTCATAGTCTTTCGCTTCTAGTAAAGCTTTTCTCTTTTCAGCGTACTTTGCTACAGTTTTTGCTCTTTTCACCTCACGGGCTTTCATTGATTCTTTAGCCATATCTTAATTCTTTTTAAAGGGTAAACCTAATTCGCCCAGCAAGGATTTTGCTTCCTTATCTGTTTTCGCATTTGTTACAAACGAGATATCCATTCCTGAAATCTTATTTACTTTGTCTATATCGATTTCAGGGAAAATAATCTGCTCCAATACTCCTAAGTTGTAATTTCCACGGCCGTCAAAACCTGTAGCCTTAATACCGTTGAAATCACGAACACGGGGCAAAGCAGAAGTCACCAATCTATCCAAAAACTCATACATTTTGTCACCACGCAAAGTCACTTTTGCGCCGATTGGCATACCTTTTCTCAATTTAAAAGACGCCACATCTTTCTTGGACATAGTAGAAACCGCTTTTTGACCAGTTATTTTGGTTAATTCCTCCACCGCATAATCAATTAACTTCTTGTCAGATACGGCAGCACCAACACCTTTGCTTAGAACAATTTTTTCCAATTTTGGAACTTGCATTACATTTTTGTAACCAAATTCTTCCTTAAGAGCCGGAATTACCCTTTTCTTATATTCCTCTTTTAATCTAGGTATGTAAGCCATAACTATAATACTTGATTTGATTTTTTAGAAAATCTCACTTTTTTGTCTCCTTCAACCTTAATCCCAACTCTCGTTGCTTTCTTCGATTTAGGGTCGATTAAAGCCACATTAGAAATGTGGATAGGAGCTTCTTTCTTAACGATTCCTCCTTGAGGGTTCTTAGCACTTGGTTTAGTATGTTTTGAAACCAAATTCACTCCTTCAACAATCGCTTTATTCTTTTCACGATCCACCTTCAAAACTTTGCCCTCAGCACCTTTATGGTCTCCGGCAATCACTTTAACAGTGTCTCCTGATTTTATTTTTAGCTTTATCATCTTGCTACTAATTACAGCACCTCTGGCGCTAATGATACAATTTTCATGAATTGCTTCTCACGAAGTTCTCTCGCAACCGGACCAAAAACACGAGTTCCTCTCATTTCACCTGCCGCATTCAACAATACGCATGCATTGTCATCAAAACGGATATATGATCCATCAGCTCTTCTCACTTCTTTTTTGGTACGTACAACAACTGCAGTTGAAACCGCTCCTTTCTTAACGTTACCGTTTGGAGTGGCATCTTTAATAGATACTACAATCTTGTCACCAACAGAGGCATACCTTCTTTTGGTACCTCCTAAAACACGGATAGTTAAAACTTCTTTAGCTCCCGTATTATCTGCTACTTTTAATCTTGATTCCTGTTGTACCATAATTATTTAGCTCTTTCTAAGATTTCAACTAATCTCCAACATTTAGTCTTGCTTAAAGGACGAGTTTCACTAATCCTTACTGTATCACCAATGTTGCAGTCATTTGCTTCGTCGTGTGCATGATATTTTTTAGTCTTCAACACGAACTTACCATACAATGGGTGCTTTACTTTAGTTACTTGCGCAACAACAATAGATTTATCCATTTTGTTTGATGTAACAACACCTATTCTTTCTTTTCTTAAATTTCTTTTTTCCATCATTGTGCGAAATTATTGTAGCTCTCTTTTAGTTAACTCTGTCGCTAATCTGGCAACTGTTCTTCTCACGGTTCTGATTTGAAGTGGATTCTCAATTGGTGATATAGCGTGAGCCATTTTAAGGTCGGCATATGTTTTCTTAGTTTGACTAAGTTTCTCTTGCAACTCCGCTGCAGAAAGATTTTTTATTTCTGATTGTTTCATAATAAATAATTAATTATGCTTCGAAATCTCTAGCTACGACGAATTTAGTTTTCACTGGAAGTTTTTGAGCTGCAAGACGCAATGCTTCTTTAGCAACTGACAATGGAACCCCTCCAACTTCGAACATAATTCTTCCTGGTTTTACTACGGCAGCCCAGTATTCTACGGCTCCTTTACCTTTACCCATACGTACTTCAAGAGGCTTCTTGGTGATTGGCTTATCTGGGAAAATCTTAATCCATAATTGTCCTTCTCTTTTCATATAACGAGTCGCTGCAATACGTGCTGCCTCTATTTGACGAGAAGTAAGGAACATACCATCTTCATGAACTGATTTAATTCCAAACATACCATTAGAAAGTTCATGACCTCTTTGCGAGTTTCCTTTCATTCTACCTTTCTGTACCTTACGGTATTTTGTTCTTTTAGGCTGTAACATTTTTCTTTACTTTAAAAATTTTACTTTCTTTTACGGTCTCCTGCAGGCTTTCTGTCTTTGTTGAAAGGCTTACGATCTCCTCGTGGAGCATCGCCTCCTTTTCCAGCACCAGCACCGGCTTGTTTTTTATCCATACCTACCAGTGGAGAAAGATCTCTCTTTCCGTAAACTTCACCTTTCATGATCCACACTTTGATACCCATTCTACCATAAGTAGTATGTGCTTCAGCCAAAGCATAATCTATATCGGCTCTGAAAGTTGATAGAGGAATTCTCCCTTCTTTGAAACCTTCTGAACGCGCCATCTCAGCACCATTTAAACGACCAGAAATTAATACTTTAATCCCTTCAGCGTTCATACGCATAGAAGCTGCAATAGCCATTTTTATTGCTCTTCTATACGAGATTCTGCTTTCAATCTGACGAGCGATACTTGTTGCAACCAAATAAGCATCTAATTCAGGTCTCTTGATTTCAAAAATGTTGATTTGAACCTCCTTGTCAGTAATCTTTTTCAATTCCTCTTTCAACTTGTCTACCTCTTGACCACCTTTCCCGATAATGATACCAGGTCTTGCAGTAGTGATAGTAACGGTTACAAGTTTCAAAGTTCTCTCAATAATTACTTTTGATACACTAGCTTTTGATAAACGAGCATGAACATACTTTCTGATTTTGTAATCTTCGGCGATTTTATCACCGTAGTCATTACCACCATACCAGTTAGAGTCCCATCCTCTGATGATCCCAAGTCTATTTCCAATTGGATTTGTCTTTTGTCCCATCTTATTAATTGCTTTGTGTGTTATTATTATCTCCTAATACAACGGTTACGTGATTAGAACGTTTTCTGATTCTGTGTGCGCGACCTTGTGGCGCTGGACGAAGTCTTTTCAACATCATTCCCCCGTCTACTCTGATCTCTTTTACGAATAAGCCTGCTTCAGAAACATTCCCGTCAGCATTTTTCTGTTCCCAATTATTAATTGCGGACAATACTAACTTCTCTAATTTTCTTGAAGCTTCTTTAGAGCTAAATTTCAAAATACTTAAAGCTCTTTCCACTTTCTGACCTCTTACCAAGTCTGCTACTAAGCGCATTTTTCTAGGTGAAGTAGGGCAGTTATTCAATTTCGCGAAAGCAATAGACTTATTAGCCTCTTTTCTCGCATCTGCTGTTTCTCTTTTACGAACTCCCATTTCTTCTTATTTTTTACCTTTATTTTTTGCTCCAGCGTGACCTCTAAAAGATCTTGTTGGTGAAAACTCTCCTAATTTGTGACCTACCATATTTTCTGTTACGTAAACCGGTACGAACTGACGTCCGTTGTGAACTGCGATAGTTTGTCCAACAAAGTCAGGGGTAATCATAGAAGCTCTAGACCAAGTCTTTACAACTCCCTTGTTTCCTTTTTCGATGTTTTCTTGAACTTTCTTGTCTAATTTATAGTGAACGAAAGGTCCTTTTTTTAATGAACGTGCCATATCTTATTATTTCTTTCTACGTTCTACGATATACTTGTTACTCGGGTTCTGTTTAGAACGGGTTCTATAACCTTTTGCTGGTATACCCTTTCTAGAACGTGGATGACCTCCAGAAGAACGGCCTTCACCTCCACCCATTGGGTGATCTACAGGGTTCATTGCAACTGGTCTTGTTCTTGGTCTTCTTCCTAACCATCTGGTTCTACCTGCTTTCCCAGATACTATTAACTGATGATCAGAATTCGATACTGCTCCGATAGTAGCCGAACAAGTCAACAAGATTAATCTTGTTTCACCTGAAGGCATCTTAATAGTAGCATACTTTCCATCTCTCGCCATTAACTGGGCAAAAGTTCCGGCTGAACGTGCAATAACAGCACCTTGACCAGGACGCAATTCGATACATGAAATTACGGTTCCCAATGGAATTTTACTCAATGGCAATGTATTACCAATCTCAGGTTGTGCATCCTCTCCAGAAACTAATTTCTGTCCAACTTGCAAACCATTTTGAGCAATTATATAAGTCTTTTCCCCATCAGCGTAAGCCAATAACGCAATAAAAGCAGTACGATTCGGATCATACTCTATTGACTTTACTGTAGCAGGGATTCCATTTTTTGTTCGTTTGAAATCGATAATACGATATCTTTGCTTGTGACCACCGCCTGTATAACGCATGGTCATTTTTCCTTGACTATTTCTACCACCTGAGTTTTTTATCGGTGCGATCAATGAACGCTCCGGCTTATCAGTTGTAATAGCGTCAAAACTATTCACAACTCTAAATCGCTGACCAGGGGTAATAGGTTTTAATTTTCTAACTGACATAATACTGCCTTACTATTTAGATATTGTTGTAAAAATCTATTGTTTCTCCTTCTTGTACTTGAACAATTGCTTTCTTGTAAGCATTTGTCTTTCCGCTGATTAAACCACTTTTGGTGTATTTTGTAGAACGGTCCGGTCTCACATTCATGGTATTAACAGCAACAACCGACACGCCATAAGCAGCTTCAACAGCTTTCTTAATTTGAACTTTGTTTGCTTTCCTGTCAACCACAAAACCGAACTGGTTCAAAACCTCACTTTGTTTGGTTACTTTTTCAGTTACTATAGGTTTAATTATGATACTCATTTCCTATTTATTTACTTAAGTTTTCTTCAATTCCTTCTAAAGAACTCTCTAAAAGAACCAAATTATTTGCATTTAAAATAGCGTAAGTGCTTAATTCTGAATTAGTTACAACGCTAGAAGCCTTTAAATTGCGTGAGGACAAATATACATTTTTATTTGAATCACCCAACACCATTAAAGATTTTTTATTCTCCAATCCCAAAGCTTTCAAAACTTCTATGAATTTTTTGGTATTTGGTGTTTCAAAATCAAAATCTTCAACTACCACCAAATTTGATTCTTTAGCTTTAATTGAAAAAGCAGACTTTCTCGCCAAACGCTTCAAACTCTTGTTCAATTTGAAAGAATAGCTTCTTGGTCTTGGACCGAAAACAGTACCTCCTCCTTTAAACAAAGGACTTTTTTTACTTCCAGCCCTTGCTGTACCAGTACCTTTTTGCTTCTTGATCTTACGTGTACTACCAGTAACTTCAGCTCTTTCCTTTGATTTGTGAGTACCTTGTCTTTGATTAGCCAGATATTGTTTCACGTCTAAATATACTGCGTGATTGTTAGGCTCGATTGCGAATACTGAATCAGCAAGTTGAACTTTTCTGCCAGTTTCTTTTCCGTTTTTATCTAAAACTTTTACTTCCATTATTTCTGAATGATTACGTAAGAGTTTTTGCATCCGGGAACACACCCTTTGATTACCAGCAGATTCTTATCAGAAACTACTTTCAAAACTCTAAGATTTTGCACTTTCACATTTTCTCCGCCCATTCTTCCTGCCATACGCATTCCTTTGAATACTCTAGATGGATATGACGAAGCTCCCACAGAACCAGGCGCTCTCAAACGATTGTGTTGACCATGAGTAGACTGTCCAACACCACCAAAACCATGACGTTTAACAACTCCCTGGAAACCCTTCCCTTTAGAAACACCTTGCACATCTACAAACTCGCCTTCCGCAAAAACATCAACTGTTAATACTTCACCTAATTTGTACTCGTTATCAAACTGGAATTCAACGACTTTCTTCTTAGCTACAGTTCCCGCTTTCTTAAAGTGACCTATGGCCGCTTTCGAGGAATGTTTCTCGTTTTTGTCATCGAAACCAAGTTGCAACGCTTCATACCCGTCGACCTCTTTGGTTCTGACTTGGGTAACAACGCATGGTCCAGCTTCGATTACCGTACAAGGAATGTTCTTCCCGTTCTCATCGAAAATGCTGGTCATGCCGATTTTTCTTCCAATTAACCCAGACATAAAAAATAATTAATAATTAATACTTAATAGTGGCATTCCATGCCAATTGATTTAAATTCTTTTGCAAGACAAAACAATGAGTATTGAACTTAAACAATTCAATACTCATTGTTTATCTCGATCCTAACTAAACTTTAATCTCTACTTCTACACCGCTTGGCAACTCCAATTTCATTAGAGCGTCAATTGTTTTTGAAGATGAAGAATAAATGTCGATTAGTCTTTTATAAGACATAACCTCAAACTGCTCTCTCGCTTTCTTGTTTACGTGTGGAGAACGCAATACTGTAAAAAGTTTCTTGTGTGTTGGCAACGGAATTGGACCTGTAACAACTGCACCTGTACTTTTAACTGTTTTCACAATCTTTTCAGATGATTTATCAACCAACATGTGATCGTAAGATTTCAATTTTATTCTGATTTTTTGACTCATCTCTTTAATTATTAAGCGTTACCTTTTGCTTTCTTGATTACTGCCTCCGAAATGTTAGGTGGCGTTTCAGCGTAGTGAGAAAATTCCATAGTCGAAGTTGCTCTACCAGACGACAAAGTTCTTAACGTTGTTACGTATCCAAACATCTCTGACAAAGGCACATCAGCCTTGATTGTTTTCGCACCAGCTCTATCTCCCATATCATTCACCTGACCTCTACGACGGTTAATATCACCAACGATATCTCCCATGTTTTCTTCAGGAGTGATCACCTCCATTTTCATGATCGGCTCAAGAATAATTGCTCCCGCAGCTTTAGCCACTTCTTTGTAACCCATACGAGCAGCCAATTCAAAAGAAAGAGCATCCGAATCTACAGGGTGGAAAGATCCGTCCAACAAAGTTACCTTTAAACTATCAACCTGATAGCCCGCTAGTGGACCTGTTTTCATAGCCTCTCTAAATCCTTTTTCAACAGCCGGAATATATTCTTTAGGAACATTACCTCCTTTTACTTCATTTACAAACTGTAGCCCTACAGGAATTTTTCCATCAACCTCATCTGCTGGTTCTAATCTAAAGACGATATCACCGAATTTACCACGACCTCCAGATTGTTTCTTGTAAGTTTCTCTATGTTGTGCAGACTTTGTGAAAGCTTCTTTATATTCAACCTGCGGCTCACCTTGATTCACCTCAACTTTGAATTCACGCTTCATACGATCCACAAGAATATCTAGGTGTAACTCACCCATTCCTGAAATGATTGTCTGACCAGAAGCTTCGTCAGTTCTAACGGTAAAGGTTGGATCTTCTTCAGCTAATTTTGCTAAAGCCATACCCATCTTATCAACGTCTGCTTTAGTTTTAGGCTCAATAGCAATACCAATTACTGGCGCTGGGAACTTCATTGACTCAAGAATAATTGGGTGTTTCTCATCACACAATGTATCTCCAGTTTTGATATCCTTAAATCCAACTGCCGCACCAATATCTCCTGCCTCAATATACTCGATAGGATTCTGTTTGTTTGCATGCATTTGGTAGATACGTGAAATTCTCTCCTTGTTACCAGAACGAGTGTTCAAAACGTATGAACCTGCATCTAATCTTCCTGAGTA
>CANHBE010000016.1 GCA_947458575.1 Flavobacteriaceae bacterium
AATTGGATTTGATGCTTGAATGCGAATTGTTGCTCCTTCAAACGGGTTTTATCCCAATACAAATCGATTCCGATTTCACCGACCGCGTAAAATTTTCTCTTGGCTAACTCGCTTTCCACGTGTTGCAACTCTTCATGAAAATTGTCTTTGACATAAGTTGGATGCAAGCCCATCATAAGAAATATGTTCTCCGGATATGCCTTCTCTAAATCATACATCGACTGCGTGCAGGTCGAGTCAATAGCAGGTACAAAAAAACGCGTTACGCCTTGACTGATAGCTCGTTGCATCATTTCGTGTCTGTCCAAATCAAATTCTTCGCTGTAAAGATGGGTGTGTGTATCTGTAATGATCATGATTCCGAAAGGCCAATTTTAATGGTTCAAAATTACAATTAAAACCAAACTATTCACCAAAACTTTACGACCTTAGCACGGTAGCGTCAAAAAAAAATGAAACACCTTCAAGAACTTCTCAAAAAAGAAAAATACACCAAGATTAATTTTAAGGTGACCAAGACCCAACATTTACTTCTGAAGGCCAGCATCAATGGCATCAAGGGTAATTTTATTCTGGATACTGGAGCCAGCAACAGTTGTGTGGGATTTGAAAGTATCGAATTGTTTCAACTCACCGCCGGAAAATCAAAAACCAAAGCAGCAGGTGCCGGAGCGACCGGAATGTTTACACAAATAGCCAAAAGCAATCAATTACAAATAGGTCGTTGGAAAAACAAGAATTTTCATTTGGTGATTTTCGATTTGTCTCATGTCAATGAAGCGCTCACGCAATATAAAGCCAAACCTGTGCAAGGTATTATTGGAGCTGATGTATTGTTAGAAGGAAAAGCAATTATTGACTACTATAATCATTGTTTGTACTTGCAATAGTCTGTACTCTCGCCTATAATTCAATATTTTTTTTTAGTTTCAAATTAATAACTCCCTCGCTTCTTTTATTTTATATCTTTGATTATTAAATTCTTACCTTATGAAAGGAAACTACATCACTTCGATTTTACTATTATTTTTCGGGTTGGTCAACTATCACAACCTAATTGGTCAAATAAGTATCATCGCAAATGATGATACCCGTTTTTTCACAAATCAAAATATCACGCCGCCAGCACAATCTATTTTAGAGAATGATTTATATATCGGGATGCCTATTTTTAATTGGCAGTTTGTTATCCTAAATTTTCCAGAAACTTTCCCTGCAGATATTTCAATAAATGAGGCTGGTTTTGTAATTGTAGGTAGTCAAACACCAAGTGGCACTTACATCATCCCATATGAGGTTTGCGACGCAGATGGACTTGGAATTTGTGATTCTGCCACGGTTACAGTAACAGTAGATTATTGCAGAACCGATACGCCGCTTGTAGATTCTTTGACTCAACCAACTTGTGAATTACCATTCGGAAGTATATCGTTATCGGGTTTGCCAGAAATTGGACAGTGGGTCATTTCGTATGTGAATAATAATGGCCCCGCTATTTCTATCACGGGAACAGGAACGACTTTCACTGTTTCTAATCTTGCTCCAGGAAATTATACATTAAATGTTACAGAAGAAGATATTTTATTAGGGAACTGTTTTGAGTCATTTAATTTGAATTTTTCTATCGATAATATTTTCTCTGGACTCAATGTTTCAATGAGTGGTGCCTATCAAGATCTTAACAATGACGGATTTACCAATGTGGGCGATGTGATTAACTATTCGTTTATCGTAAGCAACAATACCTGCCAAGATGTGACCAATGTTAGTTTGTTACACCAATCCCTAAACATTGAGGGCGGGCCAATCCTTGTTTTAGGCCCAACTACCGTTGACTCAACAACATTCACAGCTACTTATGTAATTACCCAAAATGACATTAACAATGGATTTATAATTAATTCCATTGCTGTGCAAGGAACTCAAAACGGGACTCAGATTTTCAACGATGCTATTTTGACAATTGGCTTAAATATATCAGATGGCATAAAGCTCATGGCGTTTTTCGACAGTAATGCTAACGGTATACGGGAAAACTCAGAACCCTTTTTCCCATACGGCCAATTTCAGTATATCACGAATGGCGGACCAATAAATAATATTGCCTCTTCAAACGGTGTTTTTTTTCTGTATGAATCAAATCCTTCAAATAGCTATAATGTGAGCTATATTATTGATAGTGCTTACGTTTCTTATTACACCGTTTCTCCATCTGCCTATTCTAATATTACTGTAGCTGCAGGCTCAGGCATTACAACTTACAACTTTCCTATCACAGTATTACCTCATAGCGACGTGTCAATACAGATTTATGGTTATGGGGCACCGCCGCGGCCAGGGTTTATCTACCAAAATTACATAGGCTACACCAACAATAGCAATCTAACAATTACTTCAGGCGCAATAACTTTCGTAAAAGATCCACTCTTAACGATAACTAACATCTCAACTGCAGGTGCAGTTACTAACGCAGACGGATTTACGTATGATTTCGTGAATCTACAACCAAATGAAACACGGAATATTATAGTATCAATGCAAGTGCCTACGATTCCGACTGTTTCATTGGGGCAACTCGTAACCAACACTTGCTCGATTTCAATTCCCGCCGATGATGTCAATATCAACAATAATTATTCAAGTTTAACAGAAACTATTGTCGGTTCCTATGACCCGAATGACAAAACCGAAAGTCACGGTGGCAAAATTGTTCACGCTACTTTTACCAATGATGATTATCTTACTTATACGATCCGATTCGAAAACACCGGAACGGCAAGTGCTATCAACGTTAGAGTTGATGACTTGCTCGACAATCAACTGGACGAAAACAGCATCCGAACAATTGCTGCAAGCCATCCTTATGTTTTACGAAGAGTTAATAATGCGTTAAGCTGGCAGTTTGAAGGAATCGATTTACCGCCTTCTATCGAGAACGACCCCATTACCGGTCACGGCTATATCGTATTTCAAGTCAAACCAAAACCGGATTTTGCTTTGGGAGATGTTATTCCGAATACAGCCGAGATTTATTTTGATTTCAATCCACCTATTGTTACTGAACCTTGCTTAACTGAATTTGTGGAATTCTTGGGCGTGAATGCTTTTGATGCTGATGCTTTTGCCTATTATCCAAATCCAACGTCAGGTGAAGTAACATTTTCTATGAAAAACACGAAGATTGAAAAGATTGAAGTCATGGATGTTTTGGGAAAAACACTGCTAACCAAAACCAATAATTATTCGAGTGCTACTATTGATTTATTTTCTCTTTCTAAAGGCATGTATTTGGTAAAAGTAACAGCAAATGGGCTGGAGAAAACCGTAAAAATCGTCAAAGAATAATTCTTAACATAAAATATCAAAAGCCATCTATTGTAGGTGGCTTTTTTGTTTTCGAAAAGAAAAATACGCAATCCCCAAACTCACCAACATCAAAACGCCTCCCAAAATAAATGGTGCGCCAGCAAATTGAAAAGGCGCTTCATCATGAGTGAAAAAGTAGAAAATACCGGACATCACCGGTGGACCAATAATCGCACTCGCACTCATCAAACTCGATAATGTGCCTTGAATTTCGCCTTGCTCTGTTGGTAAAACCTGACCAGAAACCACGGATTGCATTGCAGGACCAGCAATTCCGCCCAGACAATACGGAATCAAAAACACAAATACCATCCAACTTTGCGTTGCCGCGGCAAACAAAAACATCCCCGCCGCATATAAAATCATCCCAACATAAATACTATTCATGTTCCCCAACTTCGGATTGATCCATCGAATCAAAACACCTTGCACCAAACCAACCAAAAGTCCAATAATACCCAAAGAAATCCCCACCATCTTTTCGTCCCATCCAAATCGGAACATCGTAAAGTAACTCCAATTGCTTTGCACCGCATGCGAAGCCACATACAAAATAAAAATCGCTGACATCAGTCCAAACAAGGTAGGATGCTTTCGCAGTCGCAACAAAGCGCCAACAGGATTCGCTCGCTTCCATTCGAAATTCCTGCGATTCTCATTGGCCAAGGATTCAGGTAGAATAAAATAACCATAAATGAAATTAACAAAACACAAAGCTGCAGCAGCATAAAAAGGAACTCTTGGACCGAAATGTCCCAATAATCCACCAATCACCGGACCGATGATAAATCCCAATCCGAACGCAGCGCCAATCATTCCGAAATTTTTTGCACGGTTTTCAGGTGTACTAATGTCGGCAATATAAGCCGATGCAGTAGTGATACTCGCGCCGGTGAGTCCCGCTATAATTCGTCCAATAAATAGCCAAGTAATTGTTGGGGCAAAAGAAAGCAACACATAATCAAGGGCAAAAGAGAAAAGAGAAATCAAAATAATCGGCCTCCGCCCATATTGATCACTCAAATTACCAATGAGAGGCGCAAAAATAAATTGGGTAAACGCATAAGCAAAACCAAGCCAGCCGCCATATTTCGCTGCCTCGCTGATATCGCCCTGAATCAATTCTTCAATCAACTTTGGTATCACCGGTATGATAATGCCCCAACCCGTGATGTCAATCAACATGGTGATGAAAATAAATCCGATGGCCGCTTCTTTCTGGTTCTTTCTCATAATGTTATTTTGGGCGTGCCCCATCGTCGTGCCTCCTTGGGTCGCGCTTTCCGCAGTGCACGGCACTTTGCTCCAATCGCTCACGCGCGTGTGCAAATAAACAAAAATCAACTTGAATCTGAAACAACAAAAAATCCCGCTTGCTGTACAAACGGGATTTACATATAAAGGCGCCCCAAATGGGGACGTAAGAAACTACAATTCTAAGGCTTTCTTCGCATTGCCACCCATTAAATGTTCTACCGGGTTTTCTAATGCTTCTTTCACAGCTACCAAGAACCCGACCGATTCACGGCCGTCAATAATCCGGTGATCATACGATAACGCGACATACATAACTGGCGCAATAACAATCTCACCATTCCTAACAATTGGTCTGTCAACAACATTGTGCATCCCCAAAATTCCCGATTGTGGCGGGTTGATGATTGGCGTCGATAACATGCTTCCAAAAACACCACCATTTGATATTGTAAATGTACCTCCGGTCATCTCATCGACAGTAATTTGACCATCACGTGCGCGCAATGCCAAACGCTTGATTTCTGCTTCCACGCCACGGAAAGATAATGTTTCTGCATTTCTCATCACTGGAACCATCAAACCTTTCGGACCAGAAACCGCTACGGAAATATCACAGAAATCATACGATATTTTGTCTTGTCCGTCAATCATCGAGTTGACATCTGGGAACAACTGCAATGCCCGCGTAACTGCTTTGGTGAAGAATGACATAAAGCCAAGACCTAAGCCGTGTTTCTCTTTAAAAGCGTCTTTATATTCCGCTCTCAAATTGTAAATGGCAGTCATATCAACCTCGTTAAAAGTCGTCAACATGGCTGTTTCATTCTTCGCTGAAACCAAGCGTTCCGCTACTTTACGACGCAACATGGAAAGTTTCGTCCGCTCAGAACCTCGGTTACCACCGGTAGGAGTTCCCATAGATGGAACTGCATTTACTGCATCTTCCTTAGTGATTCGACCATCTCTTCCGGTTCCTTTTACATCTGTAGGTTGAATGTTTTTTTCGTCGAGTATTTTCTTCGCTGCCGGTGATGGTGTGCTCGTTGCATAAGTTGTTGGTGCGACAACAGGTTTAACTTCTGCCTTAGCAGCACTTGACGTTGGTGCTTCAACCTTTGGAGTTTCAGCAACAGGAGCTGCTCCGGAGGGCTTAGCGGCACTTGTATCAATCAGGCAAACGACAGCGCCGACAGCTACTGCGTCGCCCTCTTCTGCTTTAAGGGTAATGATTCCGCTTGCTTCTGCGGGCAGTTCGAGCGTTGCTTTGTCCGAATCTACCTCTGCAATCGCTTGGTCTTTTTCTACATAATCGCCGTCTTTAACCAACCAAGTCGCGATTTCAACTTCTTTGATGGATTCGCCTGGTGAAGGCACTTTCATTTCTAAAATCATGGTAGTATATTTTAGTTTATTGTTTTCTTTGTTTATCGTTTCGAGCACTGAAGCTCCGGTTTCAACTGTTCTTGTGGGTTTCCCGGATGCCCTAGCCCCGATAGGAGCAAGCTACCGTGTAGCGCGAAGAGCGGGAAATAGCTTCTAACGAAATAAATTCTTGTCGAAGACCATTCTGATCGCGTCGGCATGTCGTCTTCTATCTCGTGTGTGACTTCCGGCTGCTGGTGCTGCATAGGCCTTTAAAGAAGCCAAACGCCATGGCACCAAATCAAAATTCATGAGCATAAAACTGTATGCGCCCATGTTTTTTGGTTCTTCCTGTGCCCAAACATAATCGTCAGCATTCGGGTAGCTTTTTATAACCGCCGTGAGCTGATCAATTGGCAATGGAAACAACTGCTCGATGCGCACCAAAGCCACATCATTGCGTTTGAGGTTTTCGCGCTCAACCTTGATATCGTAATAGAATTTTCCGGTACAGAACACCACTGTTTTAACCTTCTTTTTATCTACAGTATGGTCATCAATCACTTCTTGAAAACTGCCATTGTATAGTTCTTCGCGAGTAGAGACACATTCCGGATGACGCAACAAACTCTTCGGTGAGAATACTACAAGAGGTTTGCGAAACTTGGTTTTCATCTGGCGTCGCAATAAATGGAAGAAATTTGCCGGTGTGGTACAATCCGCTACATACATATTATGACGAGCACAAAGTTGTAAGTAGCGCTCCATACGGGCTGAGGAATGTTCCGCGCCTTGACCCTCGTATCCGTGAGGGAGCAACAAAACTATTCCGTTCTGGTTGTTCCATTTGTCTTCACCGCAAGAAATGTACTGGTCGATCATGATTTGCGCACCATTGGAAAAATCTCCGAACTGCGCTTCCCAAATCGTGAGCGCATTCGGATTAGCGAGAGCATAGCCGTAATCAAAACCTAAGACGCCGTATTCTGAAAGAAACGAGTTAAAAATATTAAATTTTCCTTTTTTGTCTTTTAAGGCATTAAGCAATATCACCTCTTCTTCGCTATCTTCTACTTTCACTACAGCATGACGGTGTGAGAATGTTCCGCGCTCTACGTCTTGCCCTGAAATACGCACGTCGTAGCCCTCGGTAAGCAAAGTTCCGTATGCTAAAGTTTCAGCTGTTCCCCAATCGATAACATCGTTGTCGTACATCGTTTTGCGGTCAGTGACAATCTTGTTGATTTTGCTGATAAATTTTTTATCGGATGGCAAGGTGGAGATTGTCTCTAAAATACCGTCAAGTTTTTTCTGGTTGAATTTGGTATCGACTTTCTTGAGCATTTCATCGTCTGACACCTGAACGAAGCCTTTCCACTCATCTTGCAAAAACGGCTTGATAATCGTTTTGTCTTTCTTGCGCGATTCTTGTAAATTTTCGTCAAGTTTTGCTTTGTATTCGTTCTCAATTTTGTTCAAATATGCCGCGTCAACTATGCCTGCTGTAATCAGTTTCTCCGCGTAGATTTCTCTTGGATTTTTGTGACGGGCGATGATTTTGTACAAAACCGGCTGAGTGAAACGCGGCTCATCACCTTCGTTATGCCCGTATTTTCTGTAGCCGAGCAAATCGATAAATACATCGCGACCAAATTCCATACGGAAATCGAGAGCAAACAGCATCGCATGAACCACTGCTTCGGTATCATCAGCGTTCACGTGAAGCACCGGCGACAATGTCACTTTCGCTATATCAGTACAGTACGTTGAGGAACGTGCATCGAGGTAATTCGTAGTAAAACCAACTTGGTTGTTGATGACGATATGGATGGTTCCTCCTGTTTTGTATCCGTCAAGTTGGGCCATCTGAATGATTTCATAAACAATACCTTGACCTGCAACGGCGGCATCTCCGTGAACCGCAATTGGCAGCACTTTAGAGAAATCATCGGGAAAATATTTGTCTTGTTTAGCACGTGCAATACCTTCAATCACAGCTCCGACCGTTTCCAAGTGCGAAGGATTCGGTGCCAAATTCACGTTGATTTTCTTCCCAGATGCTGATTTTCTCTCAGCGGTCAATCCCAAATGGTATTTCACATCACCGTCGAAATATTCTTTGTCGTAGTCTTTGCCATCGAATTCAGAAAAAATGTCTTGTGTCGCTTTCCCGAAAATATTGGCTAGCGTATTTAAGCGACCTCGGTGTGCCATACCCATCACGAAATGCTCCACGCCTTTTTCGGCTGCAGCCTCTATGACAGCGTCCAAGGCGGGAATCAAACTTTCGCCTCCTTCCAACGAGAAACGCTTTTGTCCGACATACTTGGTGTGCAGAAAGTTCTCAAAAGACACAGCCTCATTGAGTTTACCTAAAATGTGTTTTTTCTGATCGGGTGTAAAATCCGGCTGGTTGTCGTTTCGATTGATGCGATCTTGTACCCAATTCACAAAAATTGGGTTTTCCATGTGCATATATTCGATTCCAATGTGCTGACAGTAAATTTTTTGCAGATGCGTCAGAATTTGACTCAAGGTAGAAGGCTGTTTACCTAAAACTTTTGCCGCATCAAAAACCGTATCCAAATCCGATTTTGACAGACCGAAGTGCTCGATATCAAGATTAGGAAAATATTCGCGGCGTTCACGCACCGGATTCGTTTTGGTAAACAAATGCCCTCTGGTTCGGTAGCCATCAATGAGTTTTAAGACATTAAATTCTTTGAGAATCTTTTCAGAGGCGGCTCCATTCTCAACAGAATGCGATGCCATTTCAGCCATATAATTTGCGGCCTGTTCTCCGTTGTAGGTCGACATTCCAAAATCAAAACCTTGAAAGAAACTTCTCCAACTCGGTTCGACACTATCGGGATTTTGTATATATTGATCGTATAAATCGGCGAAAAATTGGGTGTGCGCTGCGTTTAAAAAGGAAAACCTATCCATAGCTTCAATTGAAAGTCTTGATTTTTAAAAATGTTAGGCAAAAGTACAACAAAACACATAACATCTTAATTATTTTGGATACTTTTAAGCTTTATCAAAAAAACCATTTTCAATGAAAAAAAAATGTTGCTATAATGACTGTTATAAATTTGTTTTCCTAACTATTTTATTTGGGTTCAGTTCGGTGATTTCAGCTCAACAAAAGGCAGGTAATGATTTTTGGAAAAACGTGCAGTTTGGAGGAGGACTGGGTTTAAGTGTTGGTTCCGGATTTACAAACATTGCTGTAGCGCCGAGTGCCATATACAATTTCAACGAAGTTTTTGCTGCCGGCGTTGGGTTACAGGGCAGTTATGTTAAGGTTGACGATCGCGATATCCGATACAAATCCTACATATATGGCGGTAGTTTGATTGGTTTAGTCAATCCAATAGAACAGTTTCAACTGTCAGCCGAACTAGAACAGCTCAGAATAAACCAGGAGTTTACTGGTACAACCCTCAAAAATAATTTTTGGAACACCGCTTTGTTTCTTGGCGCCGGATATTATACGGGAAATGTAACTGTTGGGGTTCGGTACAATGTCTTGTTTAACCGAGATGATCTTGCTTATAATGAAGCTGTTATGCCTTTTGTCAGAGTCTTCTTCTAATTTTACCTTTAACAGAAATTACAGAAATTCTGCATTGAACAACTACTTCGACTTGCTATTTTTGAGAATCAAATTACTCGAGAACATTTGAACAAAAAAAATTATCAACGCCATTTAAATTATGTCTTATGAAAAAAATTATCTTCAGCTTAACAGCTACAGTGCTTGCAATGACAAATTCTATTTGTCAATCAAACAACCCTCACAATCAAGTTGGAATTGATGTGGTAAATGTCGCCAAACACATTTATCAAGATTATACCGATGGAAAAATCAAAGAAGTTACGGAAAGCACATTCAATTATTACCACGAAAAATACCTTTCTTCTTATCAAAAACCGAGTTTTGAAAATTTCAATGTCATCTTTGATCAATTGAAAAAGGCTGATAATTCTTCTGTTATAAAAAATGCAGCCTATTCCGACATAGGAACTGCATTTTTGAAGAAAACATTAGAAAATTACAGCATTACAAAATTAGTAGATGAAGTAAACGCAAGCAAATTACCAGAAACTGAAAAAGAGAGTATTCTTTGTGTGCTGGCAATTAACTACAATCTAATTAAGCCTCAAGAAGCAAAAAAATTCACCCCTTCGTCAGGAAAAGGTCCAAGCAACTCTGCGGAACTCTACATGCAGGACTCTGTAAATTATGATACTTTTTCAAATGGTCCAGCAACAGTACTTTGGGGAGGCTTAGGCTTTATAACCGGTAATTCATTTTGTGGCTTACCTTGTGGAGTTGTTGGAGGTATAATCGGACTATTGTTCGGCAGTGTATCAGAGAGTAATACTCGAATTACCCCATACGGCGGCTCGAGTAATTCCGGAGGAGGACCAGGTTCGAGCGGAGGATGGAATCCGCAACCTTAAAGACGTAGAAAAATCTACAGCATAATATTTACTTATGCTGTAGATTTTTAATTTAAGAACCAAAATAAAATGAAAACAACCATTTTCGTGTGTCTTCTATTTTTTTTGAGCTTTTCAATAAAAGGCCAAGTAAAAGTACGTGGAAAAGTTATCGACAATAATACACGAGAATCATTGGCTTTTGCAAACATTCAATTCAATCAGGATCCGAATTTAATTGTCACGAGTAATATTGATGGCAATTTTAATTTCGAAACAACTAAAATGATCACAAAACTGAGGTGCAGTTATGTCGGTTACGAAGCAACTGAAATGACATTTTCTGCAACTGAGTTGATTGAATTAGAAGTGCAAATGCATCCTAAAAGTACAATACTGAATGAGTTAATTATTACTCAAAAAGAAAATCCAGCTCATGCAATCATACGAAAAGCAATTGCCAATAAAAAGCGAAATAATCCCGAAAATATTGAGCGTTTTCGATATCAGTGTTACAACAAGATGAATGTAGATCTTGATAAGGATTCTATCTCAAATAAGAAAGTTAAGTTTGAAGCACAAAAACTGCCTGGAAATCCATTTTTTTTGATGGAAAGTGTCACAACTAGAAAGTACATCGCCCCGAACCATAGTGAAGAAGTTGTCATTGCCTCAAGAGTGTCTGGATTAAAAAATCCTTCTTTTGCATCTCTTGCCACTGATATTCAACCATTCGCATTCTATCAAGACAATATCAAGTTGGTGAACGCATACTACTTAAACCCAATCAGCAAAGGGAGTTTGAAAAAGTACAAATTTCAATTAGAAGAAACAATCGCAAAGGGCATTGACACTGTTTTTGTCATTTCTTTCGAACCACGGCAAAAGAAAACTTTCGATGGTTTAAAAGGAGTTCTTTACATCAATTCAAATCAGTATGCCATTCAAAATGTAATTGCCACTCCATTTACAAAGGCAAAGATAAACCTGAAAATCCAGCAACAATATCAATGGGTAGACAATCAATATTGGTTTCCGGAACAATTAAACTACACGCTAACAATTAGCGATTTCTCAGAATTGAAATTAAAAATGACTATTAATGGAAAGAGCTATATCGACAAAGTGGAACTCAACATACCATTAGACAAAAAAGAATTTTCCTACGAGAAAGTTATCATCAGTGAAAACGCGACAATGCGAGACACGGCTTTTTGGAGCAAAGTTCGACATGAAAAGTTAACACAAAAAGAACGCTACACGTACCGTTATATGGACAGTCTAGGATTGAAAAAGAACTTCGACGGTTATATGAAAATTTTTGAGAACCTTACCAAAAACAAGGTTTCATATCGTTTTATTGATTTTGATCTTTCCAAAACGCTGCAAGTAAATAAATATGAAGGAACACGATTAGGAACCGGTATTTATACGAATTCACTTTTATCACAGAAATTTAGCTTTGGTGGATTTGCCGGATGGGGAACCAAAGATCAGAAATGGAAATATGGAGGTTCTGTTACCTATTTTCTCGATCCAAAAAAAGATTTTTCAATTGGATTAAAGCACCAAGTTAATTTGATGGAAATTGGCAACTACGGGCTTCGCTCCCATTCGAACAATTTGATGAATCTTAGACCCGTAATTAGCTCTGTTTTCGATGAAATAAAACAAAACTCCATGCAATTGCAATTTAGAGGATTTCGTTATTTGACCGGTCAACTTTCATTGAATCAAACGTCTGTTCGCCCGAAATATGAAGGTATTCCTGTATTGAATAACATTCCCTTAAACGAATACAAAACGACTGATATTTCATTTTTTGCTCGATATGCTTTTCAAGAAAAAATTTTCAGGACCTTAAACTCAAGCACTAGTATGGGTAGTGATTATCCTATTATTTGCCTGCTTGTTACAAAAGGATTTAAGAATCTTTTTGAAAGCGAAATAGAATATACAAAAATCGAAATGGCAGCGCAACACTCATTCTTTATTAAAAACTTGGGAAAAACAAGTTACAGACTAGAAGCGGGATATATAGATAGGACTTTGCCCGTAGGATTGATGTTTACCGGTGAAGGAAGTTTAGATGATGCCAATCCGTTTTTTGTGAAAAATAACTTTCAAACGATGAAACCTTACGAGTTTGTTTCAGATGCCTATTTGAATTTGTTTTTTTCTCACAGTTTCGGAACATTACTATTTAAGCCGGCATACATTCGTCCAAGTATCAGTATCCATCAAAACATAAGTTGGGGTAAAATGGATGGTTCAAAAATGCTATCAGCCATTAAAACTCAATTTGATAGTAAAGAAAATGTGTTTTTAGAAGCGGGCATTCAAGTGGACAATATTCTGAAATTTAACATGTTTAACGTGGGATATTTTGGTGTCGGATCGGCAATATTCCACCGATATGGATATTATTCGACGCCAAATTTCAATGACACTTTGGCTTATAAGATTACGTTTGACTTTACAATTAATTAGCCGAAATTGTGAAACTAGACATCTTTACTTTTTTATCGCTTCTTGCGTCTGTTGGGCTTTACGCACAGACAACTTCTCAAATTGAATCACTTGTTTTTCGGAAAAATTCAGTCTATATGGTTTGTAGTGGTTCTGTTCAAAAACAAGGCCTGATTGCCGAACATTTCAATATAGCCGATAAGAACGCAACGCATGTCGGAATCGGAATTGTAGTAGACAACAACTTGCTAATTTACAATGTCAATAATGACTCTGGAGCACATTCTGCATTATCAGCAGAGAGCTTTAATTCATTTACAGGAGAACGCGATGTGCGGTATTGGAGCATATGGGAGTATAAAGCCACAAAAAAGCAAATTCAAAAATTAGCAACATTGCTGAAGAATCAACTTACACAAGAGGTTGAATTTGATATGGATTTCGACGTTTCTAATAATAAATTATATTGCTCTGAGTTTTGTCGAAACATTTTATTCACTTGGAATCCAAGGGAATTTGCATTCGAATTAACGCAAAAAAAACTAAGCCCTTTTTACATCAGAACTTTAGATCGGGAGACTTTGTTCTATTATCCCGTTGATTTCTTTCAAGTGAATATCGGCTTCAAAAAAATAGGGGAATCTTATCGTTAAGCCTTGACTTAGTATCGATTGCGAAACCAAACCTTCATCCATTCTCTTTTTATAATCAAAAAAGTAACTTGTTCGGCGAGCAAAACCAAATCTGATCCGTCAAGCTGCTTCACTTGGTCTTCCGGAACATCGATAATGTAAAGTAAGTTCAGATACTCTGCAAATCGATATTGGATCATTCTGTAAATTTTCTCATGCAATTGCAATTTAAGCTCGTGCGGTTTAGTGCTCAGCGGAAAGTCTATTCCTTCATTGGCTAAATTAAAATCTTTGTTGATTTGCACAATAAGTTTGGAATATAAGGCTTCCCTTTCTGCTTCCGCAAGTAACAATTCGGTAGATGTTGGCGCCACAAAATTCATATTTTTCTTGACTTTCTTTGATCCCAAGCAGCGACGATTCTGACAAGCAGTACATCACCTCCTGCATAAAAAAAAACTGCTCCCATTGGAGGATTAACCGCAGGAATTAATCCAAACGTTTTTGGAACCCATTTCCAGCAACCGAAGTAAGTTCCTACCAACTCTATAAAGATAACACAAAGTGCAATAAAATAGTAGAGATTTTGCCAGCGTTTTCGCTTCAACAATAAAAAGAAGGGCAACGCAAAAACCAAAGAGAAAATGTCATTAAACAGCAATCCGACGGTTAGAAAAAGCAAAACAAAAAAAACAGCAAAGAAAATTCGTAATTTTTTTTCATTTTGCAACGCCCATTTAGTATGTGCGAAAATATAACCGGAAGCATAAACGATGGCATGTCCGAAAGGAACGTAAAGCGGAATCATTGTCGTACGATAGTCGTACATCTGCAATAGCTTGCAAAAAATCAGTTCTCCAAGATAAGACAAGATAACCATGACGAACATCAATTTTCTCAGATATACTTCTGCAGAAAAGAACATAAGAAAAAAGTAAACTACAGCGGCTACATTAACAACAATTCTTGCGTCGAAGAGGTTTTTGGTAAAGAAGACCGAGTCAATTCCGAGTGCTAAAACTGTAAAAACTGTAAATCCAAAAGCCAAATATTGCTGAGCAATCGGATTGTAAATTACATTATCGAATAAATGGTAATTAAGTTTTGAAAAAGTCAAGATGCAAATTTTATCTGAACGATTAAACTTTCCTTTCCATCAAAAGCCTACCAAATGCTTTGAGCATCTGTTTTTTATCGGCATGTATATTTATTCTATCGAGGGTCGCAAATGCCATGTGTGTATAATTCTCAATAGCCTGCTGAGTCGCCAAAGCAGCACCCGTTTCTGCGAATAGTTCTTTGACGGAAGCAATCTTCTCAGAATTGTCTTGCGGCTCGATTGAGTAAAGATGCCGCAATTGGTCTTTTTGTTCGACAGAAGCAAATTCGATGGCTTTCAAGTATAGATAAGTTTTCTTGTTTTCGATGATATCACCACCCACTTGCTTTCCGAAAGTTTCCGGATCGCCAAAAGCATCCAGATAGTCATCTTGAATTTGGAATGCTATACCTAATTGCACTCCAAAATCGTATATCAAGCTAGCATTTTGATCTGAAGTTTTGGCAATAATAGCGCCCATTTTCATCGCAGCACCAAGCAGAACAGCGGTTTTGTATTGAATCATTTTGAGATATTCGTCTAATGTGACATCTTCTCTATTTTCAAAATCTACATCCCATTGTTGCCCTTCACAAACCTCCAAAGCTGTCTTGCTAAAAAGTTTGGCCAAATCACGAAATATATCTGATTCGTAATTTTCAAAAAACTGGTAAGCCAAAATGAGCATTGCATCACCCGATAATATTCCGGTATTAACATCCCATTTCTCGTGTACTGTTTCACGTCCTCTTCGCAATGGCGCTTCATCCATAATGTCATCATGAATCAAGGAAAAGTTGTGAAACACTTCAACCGCAAGGGCAGCCGGCAAAGCCAATCTGTAATCCGAATCAAACATTTCAGCGCTCATCAAAGTCAAAACGGGTCGAATCCGTTTGCCGCCAAACCCTAATATGTAAGTAATGGGTTCGTAAAGATTTTGTGGCTCTTTGTTGAATCGTTGTGACTTCAAATAATCCAAAACCAATTCCTGATACTGCTCGATAGTATGCATACAAGTAAATTTCGGCTAATTTACGGTATTCGAATCGGATTCCAAATCCAGAATCACAAGGCAATGTTAAATAAATGTAAATACTTTGGAAACTATTTTCGTGTTAAAAGTTTCCTGTATACATTTGCGACTCAAAAAATTACTAGTCCCCAAAAAGCAAAAAAGAATTCAACACTATGAAATGTAAGATAATTGAAAAGGCGACTGAGATGTTCTTGAAATTAGGATTTAAGAGCGTTACCATGGATGACATTGCCAACGAAATGAGCATTTCAAAAAAGACCATTTACAAGTACTTCAACAATAAGGAGCTATTAATATCTGAAGGAACAATGATGGTACATCAAAAGATTCATGATACGATAGATGCTATTGTTGCCCAAAACCATAATGCAATCAAAGAGAACTTTGAAATCAGAAAAATGTTCAAAGAAATGTTTCACACTTTAGACCATTCGCCTGTTTATCAATTGAAAAAACACTATCCGGAGATTCACGATGAGTTTATGTGTCGTGAGGCAGAAGATTGCAATATGATTTTTCGCCAAAACATAGCAAAGGGAATTCGGGAAGGACTTTACAGAGAAAATATCAAAATAGATTCCTACGTGAAATTTTACTATACGCTAATTTTTACCATCAACGAAACAACGAAATCAGAAAAAGAAGTTTTTGAATTGGAATATGATGCTTTGGAATATCACACTAGAGCAATCGCGACGCCAAAAGGAATCTTGGAATTGGAAAAATATTTAGACAATACAAATTTATAATCCGTAACACATGAAAAAAATCGCAAGCCTTTTCTTTTTAGTTATTGCCCTAGTGGCAAATTCACAAAATGCGAAACAGTCCTATTCGTTTTCATTGGAGCAAGCCATCAGCCATGCGCTGACCAACAACTATCAAGCTATCAATGCCAACCGCGATATCGAGTCGGCCAAACAAAAGAAATGGGAAACTACTGCCAGCGGTTTGCCGCAAATCAATGCCGGATTAGACTATCAAAACAACTTTGTCATTCAAAAATCGGTAGTTCCGGCAGAATTCTTCGGAGGAAATCCAGGAGAATTTGCAGAAGTCGCTTTTGGAACCAAACACAATATGATTGCCCGCGGTACCTTGAGTCAATTGATTTTTGATGGTTCGTACATCGTTGCACTTCAAGCATCAAAGACCTATCTGAAATACTACCAAAATGCGAAACAAAAAACCGATCTTGAAATCAGGGAAATGGTAGTGAACGCATACGGAAATGTACTTTTAGCTCAGGAGAGCATAGCCATATTAGAAAAGAATAAAGCTTCATTGTCGAAAACACTTTTCGATACGCAACAAATTTTCAACAATGGTTTGATTGAAGAAGAAAATGTGGAGCAATTACAAATCACATTAGCCTCAATCAATAGCAACCTCAACAACATCAAGCGACTGGCGCTTATTTCGAACAACATGCTCAAAATAGCCTTAGGCATAAATCTTGGCGACGAATTGAAACTGACCGATCAATTGGATGCACTTACAATCAACAATTTAGATTTGGCGATATCAGAATCAACTTTTAATGTACAAGACAATATCTACTTTAAAATGGCATCCAATTTTGAGGAACAACGTGCCTTAGAATTGAAGCTAGCCAAAAGCAAAGCGTTGCCTTCACTCGCGGCAAATGTCAATTTTGGGTATAATGCTTTTGGTGATCAATTTGAGTTTTTTACCCCAAATCAGCGATGGTTAAACTACTCAAATTTGGGTGTCAGTCTAAACGTTCCTATTTTCAGTAGCCTCGGCAGAAGTGCTAAAACCCAACAAGCTAAAATAGCTTTTGAGCAAGCAAAAACGCAGCTTACAGAAACGGAGCAAAAATTAAAACTGCAATATGAAAGTTCGAAAAGCGATTATGAATTTAGTATTGAAGAATATGCGACCTCAAAATCAAATTTAAATCTAGCCGAACGTATCGAGAAAAAGCAGCAAATCAAATTTAAAGAAGGACTGTCCTCGAGTTTTGATTTCAGTGAAGCACAAAGACAATTATATACAGCACAGCAAAACTATTTACAGTCGATGGTAAATATCATTAATAAAAAGGCCGCACTAGAAAAAATCATAAACAAAAATTAAGACCCACGATGAGAAAAATTTTCCTATTATCCGTTCTATCATTCGCAATATATTCTTGTGGAAAAAAAGAAGGCGATTCTATTGACTCGCTAATCGAATCAAAAAACATTGCAGCACTTAACGCGAAAAAGTCTGCTCTACAGTCAGAAATCTTGAAAATTGAAGAAGCGCTTGCGAAACTTGACACAAAGCAAGAAGAAGCTTTAGTGAGTGTTATAACACTGAAGGATACTATTTTTAATCATTATTTAGATATTCAAGGTAATGTTGATACAAATGAAAACATCATTGTTCAGCCTGAATTTAGTGGCACACTAACTTCGTTGCTGGTTAAAGCCGGTCAGAAAGTGAGTAAAGGACAAATTTTAGGCAGGGTAGATGACGCGGGGATGAGTCAACAATTAGCTCAAATTCAAACACAATATGAATTAGCGAAAACGACCTACGAACGTCAGAAAAATCTTTGGAATCAGAAAATTGGGTCTGAGATTCAGTATTTACAAGCCCAAACACAGATGACAAGTCTCGAAAAATCGATTGCTCAAATGAAAGCACAATTAGCAAAGACGATTATTCGTGCACCATTTTCTGGAACAATCGATGAAGTATTTGTGGAAAAAGGAGAAGTTGTTGCTCCGGGACCTCAAGGATTATTGCGTATCGTTAATTTGGGTAATATGTTTGTTTCAACTTCGGTTCCTGAGAGCTACATCGGCAAACTAAAGATTGGTACTGAAGTAGATGTATTCCTGACCTCTTTGGGTAAGACTTACAAGGGAAAAGTTCGTCAAGTAGGTAATTTTATCAATCCAAACAACAGAAGTTTTGGGATAGAAGTGAGCATCCCTAATCCGGAGAATCTGTTGCGACCAAATCAAGTTGCCAAACTGAAAATCATAGATTATATCAATAAAAATGCTACTGTCGTTCCTTCAAATGTAATTCAGGAAGATGGACAAGGGAAACACTTTGTTTATGTAGTTGAGAACATCAATGGAAAAACTGGCGTGGCTTCCAAATCAATCGTAACACTCGGGAAATCGTCAGACAATGTAACAGAAATCCTCAGCGGACTATCAGAAGAAGATGTTATTGTTACAGAAGGCGTAAATACTATTTCTGAGGGAATGAAACTTAATTTCTAACATGTTGTCGGTTATCGGTTGTCTGTTGATCGTATAAAAAAACGCAACTAGCAACCCATAAACCACAACGCATAACTACAAAACATGAGCCATCAAAGCAAAGAATTCGGCATTTCAAGTTGGGCTGTCGATAATCGAGTTACCGTATATATCTTTACTTTACTAATTGTCATCACAGGACTCATTGCATACGTGTCAATGCCGCGTGAAGACTTCCCCGAAATTATCGAAAACAAAGTCTATATTTCATCTGTTTTCCCGGGAAATTCTGCCGAAGACGTTGAGAAATTAATTATCAAGCCGCTTGAAAAAGAAATTAAAAATATTAGTGGTGTTGACAAAGTGACTGCCACGTCTTTTCAAGATTATGGCATGATCATCGTAGAATTCTCAGATAAAGTCGGAATTCTAGATGCCAAGCAGAAAATTAAAGATAAAGTAGACAATGTAAAAGCGGATACGGATTGGCCAAACTTGGACAATGGCAGCAAGGTCGAACCCAACGTATTTGAACTCAATATTTCGGAAGAAGTGCCAATCCTGAATATCGATTTAAAGGGTAACTACACCACACAACAACTCAAGAAATACGCTGAAAAGTTACAAGACGATCTCGAAGAAATTGCCGAAGTAAAGAACGTTGATATCCTTGGTGTTGACGACAAAGAGGTTGAAATTGCAGTTGATATCTACAAAATGACCGCCGCTCAAGTGTCTTTCGATGACATCCAAAACGCTGTAAAGTACGAAAACATGACGCTGTCAGGCGGTAACCTAATTTCTCAAGGTTCAAGAAACAATATTCGAATCGTCGGTGAAATTACCGATCCCAAGGAACTTGAAAATATCGTTGTAAAACACAACGGAGGAACAGTATACCTGAAAGATGTAGCTACAGTCTCCTTTAAAGAAAAAGAAAAGACAACGTACGCTCGCGAAAAAGGAACAGAGGTCGTGATGCTAAACGTAAAAAAACGATCCGGTCAAAATATGATTTCGGCTCTAGATCAAGTGAAAGAGAGAATTGCGTTGGCAAAAGAAAACTACTTGCCAAAAAACCTAGAGGTTTCTCTTTCTAATGATCAGTCAGACCGAGTAGAACACCAAGTGGATGAGTTGTCAAATCACATCATTTTCGGAATCGTGCTCGTCATGATAGTGCTGATGTTTACCATGGGTCTGCGAAATTCGCTATTTGTTGGCGCAGCTATTCCTCTTTCGATGATGATTGCTTTTACAATTCTGTCAGCATTCGGATTAACGCTCAATACAATGGTTCTTTTTGGTTTGGTTATGGGACTCGGATTGCTTGTCGACGACGGGATCGTGGTTGTGGATAACGTTTTTGCCAATATGAAAAAAGGAATGCCTCGTGTGCAAGCTTCAAAAATCGGAATCGGAGAAATTGCCTGGCCAGTAATTTCATCTACAGCAACAACGCTAATGGCATTTTTGCCCTTTGTGCTATGGCCCGGTACAATGGGTAAATTTATGATTTACTTCCCAATCACCTTAACAGTAACATTAACAGCCTCACTTTTCGTTGCAATGGTTGTAAATGCTGCGATGACCGGCGGTTCTATGGATATTGAAGATAAAAATGTCTCGCTTAAAACTGCGAAGCGCTACACCATAATCTTTGCTGTTATTGGTGTTATATTCGTCGCTTTTGGCAACTTGAACGACTCGAAATTTTTGCGAGGAATCGGACATTTGGCATTAATCTCTCTCGTCTTGATGTGGCTGTACCGCATAAAAATTTATCAATGGACACAAGACTTCCAACATAGTTTCTTTCCGAATCTTGAGGAGAAATACAAACGTTTTCTGAGTAAAATTCTAACCGGAAGAAATGCATGGTTCGCTCTGGCAGGTATTATTG
>CANHBE010000017.1 GCA_947458575.1 Flavobacteriaceae bacterium
AAAATGAACCGTTAACGTGCTCATTACTGCTATTGAAAAGAAATCTATATTTTTACAACATGACTAAAAAAGAACTTCGAGTTAAGTATAAAACACTGCAACAATCTCTCACAGAGAACATGGTGGATGATATGAGCTTAACTATTGCCAATAACCTGGTCAATATGAAAATTTGGGATCATCAATTTTACCATGTTTTTCTTTCTATTGAAGAAAACAAAGAGGTGAAAACCGACTATTTACTTCATATTCTTGCCGGAAAAGACAAAGAAATAGTGATTTCTAAATCGAACTTTCAGACCATTGAAATGACACACTATCTTTTGACTGACAGCACAAAAATCATTAAGAACCAATATAATATACCGGAACCGACAAACGGTATTGAGGTTCCTGTCGCTAAAATTGATATTGTTTTTGTACCGCTTTTGGCCTTTGACAAGAATGGAAATCGGGTAGGATATGGCAAGGGCTTCTATGACAATTTTCTGAAGGAATGCCGAACGGAAACGTTGAAGATTGGCTTATCTCTTTTCGAAGTCGAGGAGCAAATTGATGATGTGTACGAAGGTGATGTCAAATTAGATTACTGCGTAACTCCGAGTGGTATCTATCAATTCTGAGACCTAGCCCTGATAGTAGTGGAAATCCTTTTTTTGCCCGCTTTTGGGTAAAAAAAGATTGAAACGAATAGCAGGAAAAAGCTCCTTAAATAATTAATCTTTGTGAAATGCTTTCTTATTGAAGACAATCAGTATCCCCACGCCGGTTGAAATAGCCATATCTGCTACGTTGAAAATTGCATTGAAAAAAGTGAATGGTTTACCTCCGAGAAAGGGCACCCATTCGGGCATTGGATAATCTTGTATAAAGGGGAAATACAACATATCGACTACCTTGCCGTGAAAAACGGTTCCATATGGATTGTCGGAGAACAGTGTAGCCAATTGATTTTGACTGCTATCGAAGATAATTCCGTAGAAAACGGAATCTATAATATTGCCAAACGCACCGGCTAGTATGAGTGCAATTGAAACGATTAGGTAAGTGGAGCACTTTTTCTGAACGGAATCCCACAACCAATAACCGATTGCAACTACTGCCAACAATCTGAAAACAGTTAGAAATAGCTTGCCATAGGTTCCCGGAATAACCGTTCCCCAAGCCATTCCTTCATTTTCAATAAACAAAATCTTGAACCAATTAAATACACTAATCTCTTCACCCAAGATGAAATTTGTCTTGATATAGATCTTGGAGAGCTGATCGACTATAAGGATAATGAAAATGAGTAAATAGGCGTTTCTTAAGGACATCTTTGTTTTTTTGATGGCGCAAAAATAGATTATTTTCTAAAAAAAACGCCCCATGTGGAGCGTTAATTTGTAGTAATGTTTTGATATTTAGCGTTGCATGTTTTTAGCTTCAATACTCATCGTAGCATGAGGCACAATCATCAATCGTTCTTTGCTGATTAGTTTACCGGTAACTTTGCATACACCGTATGTTTTGTTTTCAACTCTAAACAACGCATTTTTTAGATCTCTGATAAATTTCTCTTGGCGTATTGCCAATTGGGAATTTGCCTCCTTTGACATCGTTTCGCTTCCTTCCTCAAAAGCTTTGAACGTTGGTGAAGTATCATCTGTACCATTATTCAAATCATTCATATAGGCGCTCTTTATCAAATCTAAATCTGCTTGGGCTTTGCTAATCTTCTTTAAAATTAATTCTTTGAACTCTGCTAAATCAGCATCTGAGTATCTTGCAATTTCATCTACCATATTCTTCTTATTTTGTAATTAATATTCTTGTTTTTATGCCATCAAATTCGATTTCAGATCCATTTTCGATTGCGTCCTCAAAAACCAATGACTCGGTTAGTGTTTCTGACTTGATGTAGTGTTCGTTTGCTTGTATTGCTTTCTCTAATGCGGTATTTTTCTGCAAATGAACTTTAATTTTGTCTGTCACTTCAAATCCGGAATCTTTTCGTATGTTTTGTATTCTGTTGATCAGCTCTCGGGCTATTCCTTCTTCTTTTAGTTCTTGCGAGATGGTAATGTCGAGTGCAACCGTAATTCCGTTTGCATTTGCAACTAACCAACCTTCAATGTCTTGTGTTGAAATCTCAACATCATCTTGTGATAAAATTATACTTTTTCCTGAAATTTCAATATTCAATACCCCTAGTGTATCAAGTAGATTGATTTGTTCGGCAGTTAAAGACTGTATTTGTTTGGAAATCAATCCCATATCCTTTCCAAAACGCGGTCCTAAAGTCTTAAAATTGGGTTTCACTTGTTTGATTAAAATTCCTGAGGCATCATCCAAAAGTTCAATTTCTTTGACATTTACCTCTGCTTTTATGAGGTCTGCTACAGCCTCAATTTCGTGGCGCTGATTCTTGTCAAGTATTGGTATCATTATCTTTTGCAAAGGTTGACGAACCTTTATCATTTCCTTTTTACGGAGTGATAATACTAAGGAGGAAATGGTCTGTGCATTCTGCATTTTTCTCTCTAGAGATTTATCAACAAAGTTTTCAACGTGAATAGGAAACTCCGCCAAATGTACGCTGTCAAAATTTTCTGACATCGTTCTTTTCGTTAAGTCTCTGTAAAGTTGATCCATGTAGAATGGAGCGATCGGCGCACTAATTTTACTGATAGATAACAAACAAGTGTACAAGGTTTGATACGCGGCTATTTTGTCTTTTGCATACTCGCCTTTCCAAAAACGGCGGCGGCATAATCGAACATACCAATTGCTTAGATTTTCCTGTACGAAATCGGAAATAGCTCGTGCCGCTTTAGTAGGTTCGTAGTCTTCATAGTAACTATCAACGTCTTTGATTAGCGTGTTGAGTTCTGAAATAATCCAGCGATCGATCTCTGGCCGATCCTCAACTGGAATGTCAGCCTCTTTAAAAGTAAAGTTATCGATGTTGGCATATAGCGCGAAGAACGAATATGTATTGTATAGCGTTCCGAAAAATTTCCTGCGGACCTCAGCGACGCCCTCAATATCAAATTTAAGATTGTCCCATGGATTGGCATTTGATATCATATACCATCGGGTTGCGTCTGGTCCGTATTCTGCCAAAGTTGTAAAAGGATCGACTGCATTACCCAACCTCTTTGACATTTTCTGCCCGTTTTTGTCCAAGACCAATCCATTAGAAACCACATTTTTATAGGCAACTTTGTCAAAAACCAAGGTTGAAATTGCGTGTAAAGTATAAAACCAACCTCGAGTTTGATCAACACCTTCAGCAATAAAATCTGCCGGGAAATCAGTGCTTTGATCAATCTTGTCTTTATTTTCAAATGGGTAATGCCATTGCGCATAAGGCATGGCTCCGGAATCAAACCAAACATCTATCAAATCTGATTCGCGTTTCATCGGTTTGCCTGTACTAGAAACTAAAACAAGATTATCGACGACGTTTTTATGCAAATCAACTTGGTCATAGTTGGACTCGCTCATATTTCCGATTTCAAAACCCTGGAAAGGATTCTGTTCTTGAATACCTGCCTGAATAGATTTTTCGATTTCGAGGTAAAGCTCTTCAACCGAACCGATAACCTTTTCTTCAGCGCCATCTTCTGTTCTCCATATGGGCAAAGGAATGCCCCAATAGCGAGAGCGCGATAAATTCCAATCATTGGCGTTTTTCAGCCAATTTCCGAAACGTCCTTCTCCAGTTGCTTTTGGTTTCCAATTGATCGTTTCGTTTAAGTCGAACATACGATCTCTAATCTCAGTCACTTTAATGAACCAAGAATCAAGTGGATAATACAAGATTGGCGTGTCGGTTCTCCAGCAATGTGGGTAACTGTGAACGTACTTTTCTACTTTGAAAGCTTTATTCTCCTCTTTTAGTCGGATTGCCAGTTCAACATCAACAGATCTCTCCGGCGCTTCTCCTGTAGCATAGTATTCGTTTTTGACGTATTTACCTGCAAACTCGCCCATGTGTGAGGTAAACTTACCTTGAAGATCTACCAATGGAACTAGCGTTTCATTTTCATCTAAGACCAACATCGGAGGCACTTCCGGTGTAGCTTCTTTAGCCACCTTAGCATCGTCTGCACCAAATGTAGGTGCGGTATGAACAATTCCTGTACCGTCCTCAGTGGTCACGAAGTCTCCAGAGATAACGCGAAAGGCATTTTCAGGATTCTGATTGGGTAAAGCAAAAGGAAGCAACTGCTCATATTTAATACCGACTAAATCAGAACCTTTACAATCTTTCAGAATCTGATAAGGAATGTTTTTGTCTCCTTCTTTAAAATTTTCAAAATCTAAAGGTTCGCTGCTCTCGAAGTAAGACTTGCCGAATTGCTTTCCAACTAAGTTCTTAGCTAAAATTACATTGATGGGTTGGAAAGTATACTGATTAAATGTTTTTACTAAGACATAGTCTATTTTTGGACCAACGGTCAATGCAGTATTTGAAGGCAAGGTCCAAGGTGTGGTTGTCCATGCTAAAATATGGATATCACCGTAACTTTTTAGAAAGTCGGGCAGACTTCCTTTGACGGTCTTAAATTGAGCAACAATCGTGGTATCGGTAACATCGCGGTAACTTCCTGGTTGGTTGACTTCGTGTGAACTCAAACCTGTTCCAGCTTTGGGAGAATAGGGTTGAATCGTATAGCCTTTGTACATCAAATCTTTATCATAGATTTGCTTGAGCAGCCACCATACGCTTTCCATATATTTGGATTTGTAGGTAACGTAAGGATTGTCCATGTCTACCCAATAACCCATTTTTTCTGTCAAATCGTTCCACACGTCCGTGTAACGCATCACCGTTTTTTTACAGGCCTCGTTGTATTCTTCGATAGATATTTTCTTTCCGATATCTTCCTTTGTCAGTCCAAGTTCTTTTTCGGTTCCCAGCTCAACAGGCAGACCATGAGTATCCCAGCCCGCTTTTCTTTTAACCTGAAAACCTTTCTGCGTTTTGTATCTACAAAAAATATCTTTTATGGCACGCGCCATAACGTGGTGTATTCCGGGTAAACCGTTGGCCGATGGTGGACCTTCAAAAAAGACAAATGGTGTCTTTCCTTCACGAGTGGAAATACTTTTTTCGAATATGGCTTGTTTTTTCCAAAAATCAAGTCCTTCAGATGCTACTGTTGGCAAATCAAGTCCTTTATATTCAGTGAATTTATCGTTCATATTTTCCCTGCTCTAAAAATCGATTTGCGAAAGTAATAAATTGTTATGAGTTACGTGTCGAAGCAATTGAGTTTTTGCGTGAGCGGTTGTAGCGGCATCCTTTTTTGAGGCACGAAAAAAAGATAGAGCGGAAGACGCGACCCGCCTTTTTTTGGCGCGGGCACGCCCCAAATACTAAGAAAAAACTGTCCTGAGAACTTCAAGCGATTTTGGCTTTACAAAACCCTCGAGATGACGTGCGTAGTAATCAACCAAAACCTGCAATAAAGTTTGTCTTTCGTTGATATGAAAAGTCTTTTGATTGGCTTCAAAACTAAGTTCAATTAGTTTCTTGAAAAGTTGCGAATCATGCTCCTGCAGTGTTGTTCTGTTTTGATGAGATACAAAAACACCGGATTGGGTATCAAAAAAAGGATATTGAAGGTCCGAAATATCCGGATAAAACCCAAGGTGTTTGGTCATTTCCAGTAGGAAGATCAGATGAAAATCGGCTACATCTTGGTGCTCATCAAACCATTGTAGTGAGTGTTCTAAGAAAAGAAATAGCGACTCGTTTTTTTCTTCTTCTCGAATTGCATGATTGAGCATCTCTGATAAAAATAAGGCAATCGTGCTCTTAATAATATTGGTGTGAATGGATCGGAAGTGGGTGTTGATCTTAATTTCTTTGAGTTGTTCTAAAGTGCCTTTGTTTTTGTGAACCGCTTCAATTTCGATAATTGTCAAAGGTTGAAAATAGGCTATTTTTTGATTTCCTTTTCTGGAGGAGAAAGCGTCTCGGATGAAATAGGATTTCAGACCATCAGACAATGTAAAACACTTCACTATCAGACTTTTTTCTTGAAATTTTAGAGATGAAATGACAACTGCTTTAGTCTTGACTAACATCTAAATGAAGGGGTTTGGAAGATTTTTACATCCGGAATTATCGCACTATCATCACTTTTTTCACTTTAGTTTCGACGCCATCCTCTGCTGAAATAAAAATCATGTAGACTCCGGATGCCACTTTGTACTTTCCGAAAGCAGTTGTATCCCACTCGATGGTTCCGCCCTCCGAAATAGCCTCGTATACCAAATTACCCTCGATGTCTGCAATTTTCACATTAGCTTTATCGAGCAAACCACTGATTTTGACTGTTCCGTTGTATTCGGGACGAACAGGATTTGGATATACGTAAACATTGTTAAGGTTGTCTTCTGCCGTTGTTGAAGTTCCTTTGAAAGATACCAATCCTTTACTCGTGGCAAAGAAGACCTCGCCGGTCGTACCGTTGATGTCTATATCATTGATTGCGTTACTGGGCAATGGAGAATTACTGGTTGTAAAATGATAAATCGTTCTTTGTCCATCGGAAGAAACATAAAAAACACCTGAATCGACGGTTCCAATCCACTTATTATTTGCGCCGTCAACAAAGATGTCTGAGATTGATTGTTCGTAGAGCAATTCTTGGGCGAGATTATCTTCGATGATGATTATGGGATTGGTTCGCAAGGTCTCGTCTGAGTAAAAACTATCAACGGATGAAAGAACTCTGAGCCCATTCAAGGTTCCTATCCACAATTGGTTTCGATTGTCAACTGCAACAGCGCGCGCGTCAAAAGAAGGAAGATTTCCTCCCTCAGCAGCATTACTAATAATCTTGAAGCGGTTATTTAAAGTTTCATTGAAGCCAATCACTCCGTCTCTCCAAGTTGCCATCCATTTTGTTCCGTTCTTGTCAATGGCCATACGCCCGAATCTGAGTCTTCCCAGGTTAGCATAAACATTTTGCATATCAAAAGACTGCCACTGCCCATTAGATTTAAAAACTTTCAAGCCTTTTCTAACGATGCTGTTTGTTAACCACAGATTTCCGGATTTGTCAAATACGCCGCCGTTTACTCTGATGTCGTCCGGAACTTCACCTACTATAGTTTGTAGTCCGTCTGAACCGGTATTCGTCGTGTTGAAACGAGTGACAGCTTGGTCATTTTCCAATTTCAACAAGCCTGAATAATACGAGCAAAAGTATACTTGATTCTCGTTGTTTGGATTTACTGCAATTCTAGAAATGGCTTTGGTTTCGAGAAGATCGTCATAAGACATGTTTAGCCAGCCATTCTTATTGAACTTGCTAATTCCGAACTTTGGAAGACCAGTTGTGGTAAAAGTGTAAGGATTATAGTCTATGTCATAACCTCCGAAAACGGCCCAAAGATTTGATGAAGAAGTGTCTATAGCAAAAACATTATTCCGCAATGGTCCTTCAGGAGTTTTGTTTTCAATGAACGTATCCGTAAGACCTTTGCTAAATAGACCATGCTCTTTTGTGCCGAAATAAACAGTATTATTCATAATCGTGGCACAAGTAAATTCAGCCTGTACATCAGGAATTTGAGTGCTCAAGATATCTGCAATCTGTATTACGGCATTGTTGTATACATACACATGGTTTTTAGTTGTCACTAACAAATTAGATCCGCTGGCTCTCAAATCATTGACCGGTTCGGGGAGTTGGAAAGTTGGCACAAAAGTAACACCGTTGAACTTTTGCAGACTTCCTGTATTGGTTGTTGCGACGAGATTATTGCCAACTCTCTCGATGCCGGACCAGCTAAATCCTGCAATAGTGGTCCATTGACTAAAATCATTAAGATTCGGATTAGACAATAGCGCCGTCAAGACCCCATTATTCTTTGTCGCAGCATAAATGTTTCCGCCAAATGTCGCTGTCTGAACAACACTGATTTGAGAACCATTGGGGCCGATAAAATAAGTGTCTCCAAATTGTAGATTATTGAGATTGTATTGGACAATTCCGAAGTCGCAAGAAACATAAATGACACCATTTATATCCATAAAATGGTTAACTCGCTTTACGTTTTGCGGAATTGATCGATTGATGATATCAACGACATTGAGAATTGATCCGTCAATTTGGTTATATACGATTAACAATCCGTTTTCGTATCCAATTAATGTCTTCCTCAGGGTCGGGCTATCGTATATGGCAGTAATTGTCAAGCCTGAAAGTCCGTCAATAGTGTTGATGGTTTTTGTGTCGCCAGTAATGATATCTTGCGAAAAAATTGCGTTTTCAGTTGCTGCAAAAACTTTGGTTTCATCTTGTGAAATATCGTTAATCTGGGTGTAAGAAAAGTATCCTTTCCACAACTTGTTGAATTGGGCTTGAGACGATTGTACAAGAAAAAAAATAAGGAATGAAAGAATAATTCTTTTCATCAATAGCGTTACTAGATTCGACACAAATATAGTTGAAAACGGAAAAAGTCTAATTTTAATATCAAACAAATAAAAAAGCCTCTAACTGATTCAGATAAAGGCTTTCTTAAGGAATGTTAATTATTGAAGTTATACAACTCCTTGGCCTAACATCGCATCGGCAACTTTTACGAATCCTGCGATGTTCGCTCCTTTTACATAGTCTACATAACCAGAGCCGTCAGAACCATATTTAACGCAAGATGCGTGAATATTCAGCATGATATTCTTCAAACGTTCGTCTACTTCTTCTGAAGTCCAATTCAGACGTAAAGAGTTTTGCGACATTTCCAAACCTGAAGTTGCCACTCCACCGGCGTTTGAAGCTTTTCCTGGCGCAAAGAGTATTTTTGCTTTTTGAAATACAACAACTGCCTCAGGCGTAGAAGGCATATTGGCTCCTTCAGCGACACAAATACATCCGTTAGCAACCAGCATTTTTGCTTCATCTTCATTCAATTCATTCTGAGTTGCGCAAGGCAATGCTACGTCACATTTCACTTCCCAAGGGCGTTTCCCAGCAACATATTTGGCGTTTGGATATTTATTCAGATAATCACTGATTCTGCCGTAGTTCACATTCTTAATCTCCATTATGTACGCCAATTTACTGGCATCAATCCCATCCGCATCATAGATATAACCTGCAGAGTCTGACATGGTAACTACTTTCCCTCCTAATTGAGTAGCCTTTTCCGCGGCATATTGCGCGACATTCCCCGAACCTGAAATTACAACTGTTTTCCCTTTAAAACTATCTCCTTTTGTCGCTAGCATACTTTGCGCAAAATAGACGTCGCCATATCCTGTAGCTTCAGGACGAATTAATGAACCTCCAAATGAAATTCCTTTTCCGGTCAAAACCCCAGTAAATTCATTTCTCAATTTCTTATACTGACCAAACATGTAACCAACCTCTCTTCCGCCAACACCAATATCTCCTGCAGGAACATCCGTATCTGCACCAATATGTTTGGATAATTCGGTCATAAATGCTTGGCAAAAACGCATGATCTCAATATCTGATTTTCCTTTGGGATCAAAGTCTGCGCCTCCTTTTCCACCGCCCATCGGCAATGTTGTTAAACTGTTTTTGAAAGTTTGTTCAAACGCTAAAAACTTCAAAATACTCAAATTTACAGATGGATGAAATCGAATTCCGCCTTTGTACGGGCCGATCGCAGAATTCATTTGAATTCTATAACCTCTGTTGACTTGTGTATTCCCTGCATCATCTATCCATGTTACACGAAACATTACAATTCGTTCAGCTTCAACCATTCTTTCCAAAAGCATTTTGTTTTGGTACTTTTTGTTTTCTTCGATAAAAGGAATAACCGTTTCAGCAACTTCCTTTACAGCCTGCATAAACTCAGGTTCGTTGGGATTTCTTTTTGAAACTGCTTCAATAAAAGTTGTAATACTTTGTGACATGATTTGATAGATTAATGCGTTTAAGAAAACGTTTTCGTTAATTGGCGACAAATATACATTTTTATCAAAATATGCATAATTTTTTTTTAGTTCTATTCCATTCCGACCGAAAGAAATTCGACCCTTAAGCACTAATCAATCACCCATCAACAACAATTTCTGAGGTATTGCGTTTGATAAAATTGTATTTTTTTTATTTTATTTCACAAGTGAATGATGTTTTTATATATTTGTCGAGAATTGAACTAAAAAGTATGAGAACCTCCAAGTATTTGATTGCAATCCTCTTGTTTTTATTTGTTTACTCAAATAAAGTGGCTGCGCAATACGGTTTTTCACACGAGGTCGGTGTCATTGCCGGACCTGTTGCTTTTCAATCTGATTATGGTGAAAGACGTGACTATGATACCAACGCAGGTAATACTGGTTACGGTATTGGTTTAATTCACTACTTAAATTTCTCATACAAAGCTGATTGTAATTGTTATACTCCTGAAACTTACTTTAATGACCACTTCAAACTAAGAAGTGAATTGTCATATAACAAGACCGAGTTGCGCCATTTTGGAGAATGGGTTGCCGGTGACAAAAGGAAACTTTTCAACCGCCAGTTGCGCGCTATGAGAGGAAGCACAGCAGTAACAAACATTGGTATGCAGTTGGAGTACTTTCCATTGAGTATTCGGGATTTCACCTCTTCTATTGGCGCTTTTGCCCCTTTTGTAAGTTTGGGTGGACAATTTAGTTTCTACGATCCGGAAGCGTATTCTACATTAGGAAGATTAGATACGCCGGCTACAACACCGGTAAAATATTTCAATGCAACTCAAAACAGCAGTGGTACGGTTTGGTCTGTTGTGGGTAGTATTGGAACAAGATACAAACTAACCCCTCTGTCTGACTTAATGATCGATTTGCGATGGCAGTATTATTTCTCAAATTGGGTAGACGGACTAAATCCTAATCCAACACTGTATCCGGAAAACAGGGCAAACGATTGGCTAGTTTGGTTCAACGTAGGATATATATACTACATTCAGTAAACTGAAGGAATAAATAAAACAAAAAAGCCCAATTTTCATCGGGCTTTTTTTTATGATAATGCTTGTTTCAAATCATCTATTAGGTCTTCGATATCTTCAATTCCCACGCTCAACCGAACCAAATCGTCCGAAATCCCAATTTCCTTTCTCTTTTCTTCGGGTATTGAAGCATGAGTCATTAAAGCAGGATGATTAGCTAAAGACTCAACACCTCCTAGTGACTCAGCCAGTGTAAATACTTTGATTCTCTCCAAGAAATCTGTAGCGTCTTTTTTCAACCCTGAGGCAAAAGTGAATGATACCATTCCTCCAAATCCACTCATCTGCTTTTTTGCAATATCATGAAAAGGATGGCTTGTCAAGCCCGGATAATAAACCTTTCCAATTTTTGGATGAGTACTCAAGAAGTCGGCAATTTTTTGACCGTTTTCACAATGTCTTTGGACTCTTAGGTGTAGTGTCTTAATACCTCGTAATACTAGAAAGCTGTCCATCGGTCCCAATGTCGCTCCCGTTGCGAACTGTTGAAAATGCAATTGCTCTCCTAATGCAGCATCTTTAATAATTAATGCTCCAGCAATTACATCGGAGTGACCGCCAAGGTATTTTGTTGCCGAGTGCATGACAACATCTGCTCCTAAATCAAGTGGTCTCTGCAAATAAGGTGTTGCAAAGGTATTATCAACGGCAAAAAGAATATTCTTCGATTTAGTAACTTGAGCTATTGCTTGAATATCCGCTAGCTTCATCAAAGGATTTGTGGGAGTCTCAACCCAAACCAACTTGGTGTTTTCATTGATAAGTGACTGAAATTTCTCCATGTCGTTCATATCTACAAAATGAAACTTTATGCCTGAGTCTTTGTAAATTCTGGTAAACATTCTGTAAGTTCCGCCGTAGAGATCATCCATTGCAATTACTTCATCTCCAGCCTTCAGTGATCGTAAGAGACAATCTGTGGCTGCAAGTCCGGAAGAAAATGCCAATCCTCTCGAACCGTTTTCTATGCTTGCCAATGCCAACTCCAATGCTGTCCTTGTGGGATTGGCCGCTCTACTATACTCATAGTCAGGATGTATCGGTTTTCCGGGTGTAATCTGAGCAAACGTTGAAGTCTGATATACGGGAGGCATAACCGCTCCTGTGCTTGGGTCATGGTGTTGACCACCGTGAATGGTTTTGGTGTTAAATTTCATGCTTTTAATTTGTAACTATATTAAACAAACTTTCTTATACTCAACATCAGCCCAAGATGCAATCCTTCATGATAATTGTTGAATTCTATGGCTTCCTCAGTTGTTTTGAGATTAAACGCGGTTGAGGTATTATATTCTTGGTATGTCTTGAATTTACCTTCATTGTAATCTGCTTTCGTTTTTTCTAGTAAAGAAATCAATAGATTCTTAATCTCTTCAACCTCTTCCTGAGAAGTCTGACCAGTCGGCTTAGACCCGTTCTTATATTTTTCAACAAATTGATCACTAATATAACTTGTCAGTCCCGAAAGTCTATAAACGAGTCCTTGCTGAGAAACAATCATATGTCCGACATTCCAAATAAGATTGTTGCTAAATCCGTCAGGAATCTTATTCAATTGGTCTAGCGAATAACTACTCAATAATTTAAGGCATATATTCCTGTGTGTCTCCCAAATCTTAAATGTCGTTTCCATTGAACAAAATTTTGCTAAAAGTACAGTTTTTGCCGGTTAAATGAATTTTCTTTGTGGCCAGAATAACAAAAATTATGAACAAAGTTTACCTCCTTTCCAACTGTGATAGTTGTCGGAAAATCATAAATGGCCTTCCTGATAAGACCAGTTTTATTTTTCACGACATTAAAGAAAACCCTATAACTGATGAAGAACTAAACGAAATGCACAAATTGGCTGGCAGTTATGAGCGTCTGTTTAGTAAAAGAGCACAATTGTACAAAACTTTGAATCTCAAAAACAGCGCGCTAAGTGAAGACGACTACCGCAGTTATATTTTACAACATTACACCTTTCTCAGCCGCCCGGTTTTTATCATCGAAGGAAAAATTTACATTGGCAATAGTCCGAAAGTAATTGAAGAAATCCATAACGCTCTGGTCTGATGACAAAAAGACAATTGGCATTACTTGCCGCGACAGCGGTTTCGCTAATCTATGGACTAACTTTCACTGTGGCCAAAGACGTAATGCCACAATATATTCTTCCTTTCGGTTTTATTTTGCTGCGGGTTGCTGGAGCAGTTGTTCTCTTTTGGGCAGTAGGTTTCTTGGGACCAAAAGAAAAGATAGCCTTACATGATTTTCCTCGAGTGATGGCGGCAGCATTCTTCGGTGTAGCCCTCAATATGCTAACCTTTTTCAAAGGGCTGAGTTTAACTACTCCAATATCTGCGGCAGTAATAATGGTCACAACGCCAATTATTGTGTTGGTATTATCATCGATTTTGATCAAAGAAAAGCTGAAAAAGAAAAAAATTACGGGTATTCTTCTCGGTTTGCTCGGAACGACTTTCCTCATCTTTTACGGAAAATCTGTGGGAAATGCTCCTCATGCCGCAATGGGAAATCTACTCGTATTCATCAATGCGGTCTCGTATGCTTGCTACTTGATCCTGGTCAAGAAACTGATGGACAAATACAATGCATTTACTTTTGTCAAGTGGATTTACAGTTTCGGCTTACTGATGGTATTGCCTTTTGGCTGGCAAGAGTTTCAACATATAGAATGGCATCTCATTCCTGTTGATGTTTTTTGGAAAATTGGATTTGTAATCTTGTTCTCTACTTTCTTCACATACTTACTTAATTTACTGTCTATGAGAGAACTCAAGCCTACAACTGTTGCAGTATTTATCTATTTACAACCTTTTTTTGCAGCTGTAATTGCTATTGGACTCGGAAAAGACGAATTGAATTTGGTCAAACTACTGTCAGCTATTTTGATTTTTGTTGGCGTCTTTATGGTAACGCATGAAAATCGCAGCAACAACGACTCTTGACGCAAACGCATTTTATTTATCTTTGAACACTTTTAGAGCATCACTATGATACAATCAATGACAGGTTTTGGAAAAGCCTCCATGCAATTACCAACCAAAAAAATTACCGTAGAAATTAAATCGCTAAATAGTAAAGGTCTTGATTTGAATGTTAGACTTCCACAAGTATACCGCGAATTAGAGCTTGGCTTACGCAACGAAATTGCCTCGCGCTTAGAACGCGGAAAAGTAGATTTTTCTGTTTTCATTGAACTTACTGGAGAGCAAACCTCAACAAAAATAAACGCGCCGGTTATCAAAGCGTACATTCAACAAATGAAAGCAGTTATCGAAGAAGCTGATGAAACCGAACTCATGAAAATGGCAGTAAGAATGCCTGATGCCTTGAAAACCGAGCGTGATGAAATAGATGAAAGCGATTGGGTAGAAATTCAAAAAGTCATTCGCGAAGCACTGGACAACATTGCGCAATTTAGAATAGATGAAGGTAAGTCTCTAGAAAACGAATTTCAGCTGCGTATCGGAAATATCCGGCAACATATGAATGATGCTCTTGCGCTGGATCCAGAAAGAATAAAAGCCATCAAAGATCGATTGCAAAACGCAATTGAAGAGATGAAAGTTAATGTAGACGAAAACAGATTCGAACAAGAACTTATTTTCTACTTGGAAAAACTAGATATAACGGAGGAAAAAGTGCGGTTAAGTACGCATCTGGACTATTTCTTGGAAACCCTCAACGGGACCGAAGCCAATGGAAGAAAACTAGGCTTTATTACCCAGGAAATCGGTCGCGAAATCAACACTATGGGATCTAAAGCGAATCATGCCCAAATGCAAAAACTGGTAGTCATGATGAAAGACGAACTAGAAAAAATTAAGGAACAAGTATTAAACGTACTTTAATTTAAAACGAAATGGGAACAGGAAAACTCATTGTTTTTTCAGCACCTTCTGGATCAGGAAAAACAACTATTGTCCGACATTTGTTAGGAATCGAGGAGCTCAATCTCGAATTCTCAATCTCCGCAACTTCCCGTGAGCCAAGAGGAAAAGAAGTAAATGGGAAAGATTATTATTTTATTTCATTAGATGAATTTAAAAAACATATAAAGGCCAACGATTTTCTAGAGTGGGAAGAAGTCTATCGCGACAATTTTTACGGTACATTGAAGAGCGAAATCGATCGCATTTGGGCACTCGGAAAAAATGTAATATTCGATATTGATGTGGCCGGAGGCTTGAGAATTAAATCAAAATTTCCGAATGAAACACTTGCTGTTTTTGTGAAACCACCCAGCATCGATGAGTTGAAGATTCGGCTCAAAAAACGTTCAACGGAAAGCGATGATAAAATTAATATGCGAATTGCCAAAGCATCTGTTGAGTTGGCAACGGCGCCACAATTTGATAAAATAATTAAAAACTACGACTTAGATATCGCTAAGGAAGAAGCATATCAACTCGTGAGAGATTTCATAAACGAAAAAACTATCTAACCCTCCGAATTCTAACTCACATTATGAAAATCGGACTCTATTTTGGGACATTTAATCCGGTACATATCGGTCATCTGATTATTGCCAATCATATGGCCGAATATTCAGACCTAGATCAAATTTGGATGGTAGTTACCCCGCATAATCCACTTAAGAAAAAAGACACATTACTCGACGATTATACGAGACTGAACTTAGTGTCACTAGCTACAGAAGATTATCCCAAAATAAAAGTTTCCGACATCGAATTTAAACTACCGCAACCGAATTATACCGTAAACACTTTATCGCATCTACAAGATAAATATCCAAATCACGAGTTTGCGTTAATAATGGGCGAAGACAATTTGCGATCACTCCACAAATGGAAAAATTTTGAGATCATTCTCGAAAACCATGACCTTTATGTCTATCCAAGAATATCGATGGAAGCTGAAAACATCGAATTGAAAGACCACTCAAGAATACATCTTATTAATGCTCCTGTCGTGGAAATCTCTTCTACCTTTATCAGAAACAGCATCAAAAACAAGAAGAATTTTCGTCCGCTTGTACCACACAGAGTATGGGAATATATCGACCATAATAACTTGTACAAAAAGTAAACTTCCGAAAAAACCTTGCCCGTTCTCATTAACATAGATTTGGCTATGTTGTCCTGAGCTTTTGGTAAATTTGCTCTCGTTTTTTGGTGTAACCTCTTTAAAATTTATGCTATCAAACCAAACGCTATTAATCTAAAGTAAAACTTTCCCATGTTAAACTTCGAATTATATAATCCGACCAACCTCATCTTCGGAAAAAATCAAATTGAAAAACTGGCTACACTACTGCCGAAAAACGCGAAAATTCTGCTTGCTTATGGCGGCGGAAGTATCTTCAAAAACGGTGTTTATAATCAAGTCATTGAACAACTCAAAGGATTTGAAGTAGTTGAGTTTGGCGGAATTGAACCCAATCCGCATTTCGAAACGCTGATGAAAGCAGTTGAAATCGTGCGCAATCAAAAATTGAACTTCATACTAGCTGTCGGTGGCGGAAGTGTCATCGATGGCGTTAAGTTTATCTCCGCAGCTGTTCATTTCCACGCAGATCCGATTGAAATACTCAGAAACCGAGTCCTTTTTAAAGACACTACTGCAGTCGTTCCTTTCGGAACAGTGCTAACACTGCCGGCAACCGGAAGCGAAATGAACTCCGGCGCAGTAGTAACCATAGCGACAACTCAAGAAAAATTAACTTTGGGTGGTAGCGCATTATTTCCCAGATTCTCCATTTGTGATCCGACCGTAATTGAATCACTTCCAAAACGACAATTGCAAAATGGGGTAGTTGATGCATTCACGCATGTTATGGAACAATATCTCACCTATCCGCACGAGGCGCTGCTGCAAGACCGAATAGCCGAAAGCATCCTACAAACACTAATAGAAATTGGTCCGCTAGTCGTAGAAAATCCCTCCGATTACAAATTGGCTTCAAACTTTATGTGGTGCTGCACAATGGCGCTAAACGGACTATTGAATAAAGGTGTGCCTGTAGATTGGGCAACACATATGATTGGTCATGAACTTACGGCACTCTATAATATTGATCACGCCAGGACTTTAGCGATCATCGGTCCAAATTTATATCGTGTACTCTTTGAAAGTAAAAAAGAAAAACTCGCACAATATGGCGAAAGAGTTTGGCAGGTTAGCGGTGAAACCATCGAAGAAAAAGCAGAACAAGCGATTGATAAAACAGTTTCCTTTTTTCATTTAATGGGCATGCAAACCAAATTGTCAGAGTACACGCCTCAATACAAAGAGACCGCTGACTTTATCGTCGGTCGATTTAGCACTCGAGGTTGGTCTAGTTTAGGTGAGAGACAAAACGTAACACTAGAAAAAGTAAAAGAAATAGTCGAATTGAGTTACTAATTGAGCCATTTATCGAATTCAAAAGGCGTTCAAAAAATATTTTTGAACGCCTTTTTTCTAACATAAAAACAAAACAAAATTAACCCAATAAGCTAATTTCTCACCAATTAATTAAGAAGATAACGACTTGAAAAAAGAAGTATTGTATTGAATGCCATTAATATAAGTTAAAATTATATTTTTCCCTCATGCTGCAAAAGGCGAAAGTGCAGCCTATACTTTTTTTGGTTACTTTTGAACCGAATCAGTTTCGTTTAAAATTTTTTCTAGGAGCTATTTCCCGCTATCCGCAGTATCTTTTGTTGTATTGTAACTTAAGTAGCGTTATAAAACCAACTGTCTACAACAAAAGGATACTTGCTTCTATCGGGGCTAAACCAATATAAAATATGACAAAACATCCAAAATTTGCCGTTATTGGTGGCGGAAGTTGGGCAACCGCAATTGCAAAAATGCTATGCGTTAATCTTCCTGAAATTGCTTGGTATATGCGCAACGAAGAAGCCATAGAACATATAAAAGCCTACCATCACAATCCAAACTACCTGAGCTCAGTTGAATTCAAAACAACTCAACTGCGGCTAACCAACAATATAGATGAAGCAATTGCCTATGCAGACTATATCATTTTTGCTATTCCCTCAGCTTTTTTATGTTCAGAATTAGCAAAACTGAAAGTCAGTCTAAAAGATAAAGTTATTTTTTCTGCCATCAAAGGAATCGTTCCTGAAACCAGTTTGATTGTCGGTGAGCACTTTAATAAAGAATACGATATCCCTTTTGAAAACATTGGTGTTATTACAGGTCCATGCCATGCTGAGGAAGTCGCATTAGAGCGATTATCTTATCTTACTATCGCGTGTGGTGACTCAGAGAAAGCGAAAATTATGGCCAAATACCTGTCCGGAAACTATATCAAAACGAAAATTTCCGATGACATTATAGGTACAGAATATGCCGCGATGTTAAAAAACATTTATGCTATTGCAGCTGGTATTGCTCACGGACTTGGTTACGGCGATAACTTTCAATCTGTACTAATGAGCAATGGTATTCGTGAAATGAAAAAATTCATTCGCAAAGTTCATAAAATGAAGCGCAACATCAACAATTCAGCCTATCTAGGAGATTTGCTCGTTACAGGATATTCCGTGTTTTCGCGAAATAGAATGTTCGGAAATATGATTGGAAAAGGTTATACAGTGCAAAGTGCTATGATGGAGATGAGTATGGTAGCAGAAGGCTATTATGCAACTAAGAGCGCCTGGACACTCAATCAAAATTATCATGCCAAAACACCAATTATTGATGCGGTATATGCGGTTCTATATGAAGGCAAAGACGCTAAAAGAGTATTTAAAAAACTAACTGAGAAACTAGATTAATTTTTTTTCCGAGTTGTCATTCGACGCCATAGCATGTTTCAAACAGTTTTTCTCAGACGTTTTTCTTTCTCACTTCAATTTTTCCTTGATTAATTGCTAGCGTACAATCACGCCATCTACAAATAAGATGGGAACTTCCTCAACAGCATTTTCGTGAATGGCATGAGCCTTAAAGGTGAATTTTTTGTCATACAAAGTACTGCCAATAAAAAAGGTAACCATAAACTCATTATTCAACGCCAGTACGCTGTTTTCAATCATTTCAACCTTTACCACAGAAACTGCCGGGATAGCGACGAATGCATGACGTAACAATGAAGTTTTTTTCATTTCACCGTTGATTGTACCGAATGCTTTGGAAACGACCATCACACTATCGAGTTGGAAATCGCTGTCGTTGATGAGATAAACATACCAAACTTTATCCATAAAATCGTCATTCCATTCTTGAACGGCGGCGAGAAATACGTTTTCTACGGTCGGGATGATGATGTCTTTTTTCATGGATTATTTGATTTCTTTGATTGTTGGATTCTTTCTTATAGTTTCCCTTTTTGTCGCGGGTTGGATTAGCCCGGATAGCAATGGCATCCTTTTGTTCTGTGGTTCAGAACAAAAGATAGAATGGATAGCCGGAATAGCTCCTGACCCTTACTGTAATCAAGAAGACAATGGAACTATATACTCGACTTGAATTGCTCCAAAAATCGCACATCATTTTCGTAGAACATGCGAATATCTCCAATTTGATATAGTAACATCGCGATACGTTCGATACCCATCCCGAATGCAAATCCGTTATAATCATCCGGATTAATTCCGCAATTCTTTAGAACGTTGGGGTCGACCATTCCGCAGCCCATGATTTCGAGCCATCCGGTTCCTTTGGTGATTCTATAATCGGTTTCTGTTTTTAGTCCCCAATAAATGTCCACCTCAGCACTTGGCTCTGTAAAAGGAAAATAAGACGGTCTGAGACGAATTTTCGACTTTCCAAACATTTCTTTGGTAAAATAGAGCAGTGTTTGTTTTAGATCTGCAAAGGAAACCTCTTTGTCAATATAAAGCCCTTCAACTTGATGAAAAATACAGTGTGATCTTGATGATATGGCTTCATTTCGAAAAACCCTACCAGGCGAGATTGTGCGGATTGGAGGTTTGTTTTCTTCCATGTAGCGAACTTGTACTGAAGAGGTATGAGTTCGGAGTAAGACATCCGGATTCGTCTGTATAAAAAAAGTGTCTTGCATGTCTCTTGCCGGATGATACTCGGGCAAGTTAAGGGCCGTAAAATTGTGCCAGTCATCCTCTATTTCAGGACCTTCTGAAACGTTGAAACCGATGCTGGAAAATATATCAATAATTTGATTTTTAACTATTGAAATGGGATGTCTTGCACCGATTGCAATGGGTTCTCCAGGCCGAGTTAAATCGCCGTAAATTCCTTTTACTTCATCTTTGCTTTCCAGTGCTTCCTGAATGGTCTTTACTTTTTCCTCAGCGCTTGTTTTCAGGAGATTAATAACCTGTCCAAATTCCTTCTTTTGATCTACAGGAACGTTTTTAAATTCAGCAAAAAAATCTTTCAATAGTCCTTTGCTGCCTAAGTATTGTATTCGGAAAGCTTCTAATTCTGCCGGATTTTGGGTAGTGAAATTTTGAACTTCGGCGATATGTGCTTTGATCTTGTCTATCATGGTCGTTGTAGCAATAAAAGTGCAAATTTAGTTAAAAGTTCTCTGTAATTACTGAATGACGTCTCTTTCCAGAAAGTAATTGACGATGGCTTCCTTC
>CANHBE010000018.1 GCA_947458575.1 Flavobacteriaceae bacterium
AATCACCATGTCACCGTAGTAGATAATTTTATGTATAAGCAAACCAGTTTGGCTTCTTCAGTTAAACACAAGAACTTATCTCTAGTTTTCGGCGATGTTCGCGATGAAAGTCTAATGAAAAGTGTAGTTTCAAAAGCAGACGTCATAATTCCGTTGGCAGCCATAGTTGGTGCGCCTGCATGCGAAAAAGATCCAATAACCGCTCAAGCCATCAACAAAGATTCAATCCTGTGGCTCTTACAGCAACTCTCTCCAGCCCAACAAATTATCATGCCAACCACAAATAGTGCATATGGGAGTGGCGATGAAAATAATTTTTGTGATGAAAAGTCGCCGTTGAATCCACTTTCGTTATATGCAAGAGACAAGGTTGTGGTTGAAGAAGCTTTGATGCATCATGAAAATGCAACTAGTTTTCGACTTGCAACAGTTTTTGGCATATCGCCACGCATGCGCCTTGACTTATTAGTCAACAATTTCGTCTACCGCGCAATTACTGACGGTTTTGTTATAGTTTTTGAGGGGCATTTTAAAAGAAATTACATTCATATTGAAGATGTTGTTCAAGCATTTAATTTAGCTCTTGACCACAATGAACGCTTTAAAGGAGAAATTTTTAATGTAGGACTTTCTGAGGCTAATATTTCTAAACTAGAATTATGTAGAGAAATCCAGACAATAGTTCCAGCATTTACATTCCTGGAAGCGGCTTTAGGAAAAGATCCAGATCAAAGAAATTACATTGTTTCAAATACTAAAATTGAATCTCGAGGGTTCTCCCCAAAGGTAAACTTAAGAGAGGGACTAAGCGAGTTAGTTAAAGGTTTGAAGATGTTTGACCAAAAGCAATTCACGAATTTATGATCATTACTAAAACACCATATAGGATTTCACTGTTTGGTGGTGGTACTGACCATCCAGCTTGGTATAAGGATAATGGCGGCGAAGTAATTTCTTTAGCAATAGATAAATATTGCTACCTTACAACTAGAGTGCTACCACCATTTTTTGATCATAAATATAGAATTGCATATTCAAAAGTGGAAATGACAAAAAATATTGATGAAATTCAACATCCTGCAGTTCGTGAAGGGATTCGTAAATTTTGTCCAGATCTAGCTCTAGAGATTCATCATGATGGGGATTTACCGGCACGAAGCGGAGTTGGGTCCTCATCTGCTTTTGCGGTAGGACTGATTAATTCTTTGTCTTTACTAAAAAAACTTGAACTTTCTCAGAAAGATCTTGCAAACCAAGCAATTATATTAGAGCAAGAAATTTTAAAAGAGAACGTTGGTTCACAAGACCAAATTGCATGTTCGCTTGGTGGAGTGAATTACATCAAATTTGGCGGAGAACAAGAATGGATTTCTGAAAAACTCACTCTTACCACTTTGACGAAAAATGAAATCGAGAGAAGAATGGTTTTAGTTTATTCTGGTATCAATAGATCAAGTTCAGATATTCAAGCAAATTTGTTAGTTGATTTGAAAAATAAATCTAAAGTAATGAATCGCACTATTGAATTAGCCAGAGAATGTAACAAACTTTTACAAACTGGGAAGGATTTGGACGTTATAGGAGATATGCTTAATGAAAGTTGGATTTTAAAAAAAGCAATGAATAGTAATGCGATCACACCAGAATTAGATTTCTTGTGGCAAAAATCCAAATCTGCAGGCGCTATCGGCGGGAAAGTTCTAGGTGCTGGAGGGGGTGGATTTTTGATGTTCTGGGTAAAAGATGGAGACCAAGAAAAATTTGTAAAGGAATTCGATTTTGGAACACATGTCCCGATAAAAATATCCGAAGAAGGCTCTACATGTGTTCTCAGATAGTCGCTATAAAGGCTTGTTGTTAGTAACCTACCCTTATGAAAACATGGACACCTAAATCCTTAATAGCATTTGAGGAAAAAATAGCTGAATTATTCAATAAAGGTGAAATACGTGCACCTGTTCATTTATCTGATGGAACCGAAGAATCACTTATTGAGCTTTTTAAAGAAGTAAAGGGTGAAGATTGGATTTTTTGTTCATGGAGAAGTCATTATCAATGTTTATTGAAAGGCGTAAGCCCTGAAGATCTAGAATCAGAAATTGTTGCAGGAAGGTCAATTGCTCTTTCATTTCCAACTCATAATATTTACTCATCAGCGATAGTAGGCGGACAAATACCTATAGCTGTAGGAGCAGCTATTTCTTTACAAAGATCAAAAAGCAAGAGTCATGTGTGGTGCTTTATTGGTGATATGACCTCTGAAACTGGAATGGCGCAAACAGCAATTAGATACTCTGAAAAGCATAATTTGCCGATAATTTTTGTAATTGAAGATAATGGAATTTCTGTTTTGACCGAAACTCGTAAAGTTTGGAACTCATCAACATTGAGATTTGAAGAAAATATGAATTCAATTGTCAGAAGTTTTAAGTACACAAGTAAGTATCCGCATGCAGGCGCAGGAAAGAGGGTTCAATTTTAATGAGCGCTTACATGAACGAACTAACAAGAGCTATGAACTATCTGAGTCAACAGCAAAATACATTATTCATCGGCCAATCTGTTGAGGTTGCCGGGACTGCAATGAGAAACACTTTACTTGAAGTTCCTACTGACAAACTCCTAGAACTTCCTGTTGAGGAAGATTTTCAAGCAGGGATTTCAATTGGTATGGCTTTAAGCGGTCTTGTACCTGTATCAATTTTTCCACGATGGAATTTTTTACTATTAGCAACAAATCAAATTGTTAATCACCTTGATAAGCTTAAGGAACTGACGCAATTAGATGCGCCAGGCAAAGTTATAATTAGAACTGGAATCGGTTCTGAAAATCCACTTCATCCTGGGCCACAACATACCGGTGACTTTACTGATGCATTTAAATTGATGTGCCCTCATTTGAATGTAGTAAGACTTGACACAAAAGAAATGATTTTTGCTGAGTACAAGCGAGCTTACGAAAGAACAGACGGAGTATCTTCAATATTAATTGAGTGGAGCGATAAATATAATGACTAAATTAACTTGGCCACTTATGAAAAACAATATTTCGCGATCAGATCTTGATAAGTTGATTGAGTATCTCGCTCAAGATGATCCTAAATTGACTCACGGTCCACTGGTAAAAAGATTTGAGGACGAGTGGAGTAAATGGCTAGGAGTTAAGCATTCCATCATGCTTAATTCTGGTTCGTCAGCAAATGATCTAACTATGATTGCGTTGAAAGAGTTGAAAGGTCCTGGAGAAATTATCGTCCCCCCTTTAACGTGGGTATCAGATATTTCATCTGTGTTGCGCGCAGGATTTGATCCCAAATTCGTAGATATTGACCCTCAATCACTTGCTCTTGATACTGAATTGGTGCTTGATGCAATCACCGAGAAAACAAAAGGAGTTTTTCTTACTCACGTTCTCGGATACAACGGCCTTACGGATAAATTGATAAATGGGCTAAAAGAAAGAAATATTCCATTAATCGAAGATGTATGTGAATCGCATGGTGCCACTCATAACGGTCAAAAAGTGGGTTCATTCGGCTGGGCTTCAAATTTTTCCTTTTATTATGCTCATCACATGACTACTATCGAAGGAGGAATAATTTCCACAAATGATGATGAGTTATATGACCAATTAAGAATGCTTAGATCGCATGGCATGGTTCGCGAAAGTTTAAATGAAGAAACAAAGAATTCTTTTTTAAAGAACTATCCAGATTTAAATCCAGATTTTATCTTTGCCTATCCAAGTCACAACATGAGAAGTACTGAATTAAACGGCCTCCTTGGATTAGAACAACTTAAAAGACTTGATGAAAACAACAAATTAAGAACTCTAAACCTCAATAAATTTCTTTCTGTAATTGACCCTACAGTCTTCAAGACTGATTTTAAGACTGGCGGAAGTTCCAATTATGCATTCACACTTGTTCTAGTCAAGCCGGATATGAAGATACGAAACCAGGTTGAATCACGGCTTACTAAAGCAGGGATAGAATTTCGACGAGGCTTATCTGGCGGTGGAAATCAACTCCGCCAGCCTTATTTGAGAAGAATTCAAGGCTTTCAATCACCCGAGTCAGTCCCTGTTGCCGACCATGTTCACCACTATGCTTGGTATGTTGGTAACTATCCTGAACTTACTTTTGAGCAAATCGAACACCTTGGTTCGGTACTGAAAGATATCTAGGAGAATAATGAAGTCCAAATTAGATGTAGCTTTTGTAAATGCTGATTCTTCGGCTGCCGCATACCAGGGATTAGCCGATAAATTTGCCGCGATCGAACCGCCTACCTGGTCGTTGCTGCTGGCGAATTCAATGCGGACTATTGGATATTCTGTCGCAATCGTAGATGCGACTGCTGAAAGACTTACGCACGATCAAACAGTTCAGAGATTGATTGAGTTAGATCCGAGGTTAGTTGTTTTCGTTGTTTATGGTCAGAATCCAAATTCAGGCACGATAAATATGGTCGGGAACACCGAATGTGCTGCGTTAATGAAAGCAGCTGCTCCAAATCTTAAAATTTGCTTTGTTGGATCCCATACCAGCGCCTTACCAATAGAAGTTCTTTCAATACCCTCTGTAGACATGATTCTTTTGAATGAAGGTGTCTACGCACTACGTAATCTGCTTGCAAGCAATCTCGAAGATGATCTTCGAAAGATAAAAGGAATTGGTCATAAGAGGGATGGGAAGCCAGTCCTCAATATTCCTGAAATAGTTGTTCCTAACGACAAAATGGACTCGGATATGCCGGGTTATGCATGGGATCTTTTACCGATGAAAGAAAAGCCCCTAGATCTTTATCGTGCACATTTTTGGCACACAGAGTACAAGCAACATAATCGAACTCCTTTCGCAGCGCTCTATACGTCACTCGGGTGTAGATTCAAGTGTGACTTCTGCATGATCAATATTGTAAACCGCGTCGATAATGATCCTAATGTTGCATCATCGCACTCCCCAAACATGCGATTCTGGTCTCCTGAATTCATGTTAACGGAGTTCGAAAAATTAGCTAATCTTGGTGTACAGCACATTCGAATTTCAGATGAAATGTTTTTTCTTAACCAAAGATACTTTGAACCACTTTTAGAAGGATTAGTTAATCGTGGGCTGGATCTTAAAATGTGGTCCTATACGCGTATTGACACAGTTCGTGAGAAATATCTTGATCTCTTTAAGAAGGCTGGGATAAATTGGCTTGCTCTTGGCATTGAAGCAGGTAACAGAGAAGTCCGTCGTGAAGTCTCAAAAGGAACATTTCAAATGGATGACATTTCATCAGTTGTAAAATTAGTTCAGCAGCACGATATTGGCGTTGCAGCAAATTACATTTTTGGGTTTCCAGACGATAACTTTGAAACAATGCAGCAGACTCTTGATCTTGCGCTGGAGTTAAATACAGAAATGGCAAATTTATATCCTTGCCAAGCATTGCCCGGAAGCCCGCTTCACATAAAAGCAAAAGCCGAGAAATGGCAACTACCTGACACCTATCAAGGTTATGGCTTTCTTTCCTATGAAGCCACGCCCATGTCCACAAAACATGTCTCAGCAGCAGAAGTCGTGCGATTTCGAGATAATGCTTGGCAGACATATCATGAAAATCCAACCTTTCTTAATCTAATCGAAACTAAATTCGGTAATGAAGCAAAACAAGGTATTCAAGAATTAACGAAAATTAAATTAAAGAGAAGAATACTTGGAGATTAACGAATTAAAGATTCAATAATTTTCTCAATATGCCTGCCGTCACGAGGTAGGCCCGTGCAATTGATGCGAATGATTGAAAGTGCTTTACAGAATTCTAGATCTCCTAAAAGTATTGAATTTATCGTCTATGCAGATATTGATGATAAAACGATGAAGAATTTTAAGCAATCAAATACAAAAGTTATCGTTGGTCCGAAAATGAGTATTAGTAAAATGACAAATATTTGTTATCAAAATTCAAAAGGCAGCATTTTGATGTATGCTGCAGATGACATAGTTTTTAGAACAAATCTATGGGACGCGAAGATATTAAAAACTATCGAAAAATTAGATTCAAAATATTTCTTAATTCATGGTGATGACCTTGGTCAAAAATCGAACAAAATAGCAACTCATGGGTTCGTATCGCAAGAATTTGCCAAGAGATTGGGCTACCTCCTTCCTCCATATTTTTATGCGGATTTTTGCGACACATGGCTAACCTCAATTGCTCGGTATTCAAAATCTCGAGTTCACTTAGAGGATTTAATCATTGAACATCTTCATCCGTCGTGGGGTAAGGCGAGATTTGATGAGACGTATCTAGATAGAACTCGAAGAAAGCGTTTTTGGCTAGAGTACGTTAAATACCAGGCATTACTGCCTTTACGATTATGGGAAATTTCAAAAACTGTATTCTATAAATTACTCTGGTAACTCTCATAGTAATCTAAAAACCCATCACTCAGGCTAATACTTGGACGCCATCCAAAATTTCTTATGTAAGAATCATCCAAAATTTTTCGCCGAGCCCCATTTGGTTTTGATTTATCAAACATTATTTTTCCTTTAAAGTGTGTCACTCCAGCCATCAATTTTGCTAATTCCTTAATTGTAACTTCAGGTTCACCACAGACATTTACAACTTCTTCAGACCAAATTTTATTGTCTATAACAAACTTTACGGCACAAGCTAAATCTCGAACATTTAAGAAATTTCTAAGCGACTGTCCGTCACCCCATACTTCTACTTCATCTACATTATCACTAGTTGCTTTTGAAAAACGTTCCATAAGCATTGAAGCAACATGCCCTTGGGAACCGCGGTTCCAGTCTCCAGTGCCATAAAGATTAGACGGAATAACCGTTATCCACTGACGACCAAATTGTTTTCTATATGCAGAGAAAAGCTGGATTGCAAGAAGTTTTGACAAAGCATAACTTTTACTTGATTCTTCTATCGCTCCTTTACCAATATCTGTTGGTTTAGATGGTGTAATTTCATTCAAAGGATAAATACATGCTGAAGCAAACTGAATTACATGGGCAACGTTTAATTCATGAGCAGCCTTAGAAATATTTAGGGCAATACGCGCATTAGTTGCAAGGAGTTCTGTCGGATTATCTAAATTGCCTTGAATACCCGCAACTCTACCAGTGGCATTAATTAAAATCCTAGGTTTAAATTTTTCAATCATGCCATAGGTTTCATCGTATTTTTCTAATTCAAATTCTTTATGATTTGCAGTTACAACCCTATATTCAGTATTCATAGATTCAGAGATTGCCGATCCAATAAATCCTGAAGCACCTGTAATTAATACAGTATCACTTTTTCTTGCATTAATCATTTTTAACTCCAGGACATAGGTCCAAATTGTTTAGAAAAATTAAACATCTATCATTATTTTCTTTAGCAATATCATCGTAAATTTCAATCTTTTTACGAATTTCCTCCACCACTACTGACAAACTCTCGATACTTGTTGCAAAATCTTTATATGTATTAACCCTAATGGCGCATTTGTTTATCGGATGATCTGATACCTCTTCGCCAAAATAAACAATAAAAGAACCTTTTCGAAGAGTTCTCCAAAATCTTACAGGAGAAAGGTATTTCCAACTCTTAGAATTTCTGAAATATAGGTCGATGAATTTACCCATTGGAACGGAATCATTACCCGAAGATCCTTTTTCAAATTTAGGTTGAAGCACTTTGGAAGGAAATACATTGTTGAATTTAGAGATCTCTCTTTTGCGATATTTGTTCTTGCTACCAAAACTCACGATTGGAATATCCAAGTTAACTTCTTCTCTTTGGATGTTATTCAACCTTGGGAACAATGTAAAAAACGAGTCAGGTGATAATTTCGGCATGTATTCTCTAGCTTGTTGTTCAATTGCAGGATGCAAACAAAAAACACCATTAAAATCTCCATGTCTCAGCATTCTCCGAAGTCCCATTTCCCTTTTATTCCAATATATGAATTCTTCGCATTTCAATTTCAATCTAAAAGGTAGAAAATCTTTTAGATTTCTTACAGTTGCAAATACGAGATCCTTTGAGAATAGAACTATTGGATTTGACTTTATGCCGAACTTATTAATAAAAATTTTTCCAAAATAGCCTAAATTCATAAACTCCGTTAAAACTAAACAAAACTTAAATTCGCTGTCCAAAATATAACTTGCAAAATCTTGGCTTGCAAAATCTTCTATCACAAAATTAATCTTTGATTTTTCCGCAAAGGTACCTGTTGTTAAATCATCCCCCAAGACATCTAATAACATCAAATGAATATCTTCAATGCCAATTGAAGATTTGTGATTGCCTGTAACTAAATGAAATTTTGCCATAATCAAAAATTACCTATCCAGATTATCAACTAAATTTTGCAATGAATAAGAATTTGGAATTTTCATATGTCTAATTTTTCAGAGGCCGAAAACTTGTTAACGGAAAGTTTTGGAAATATTCTTTGGATAAAGGGTCTAGTTCTAGTTTATGCAGATATTTTCTTAGGCCGCTTACTGATTGCTTCTGGTTCATTTAACCGACTTCTTCCTGTATACACGTGAAATATTCGCCCATAGGAACATTATAAGGAATAACATCGATCCAAACACAGTTAATGTCGACCCCAAAAACGAGAGATTGGATTTATAAGAAAATCGTAGTTCTCCAGCACCTTTAGGGATAGCTGTTGCCATTTTTATAAAATTAGCTTTATAGATTGGTATTTCTTCCCCGTTCCAATACGCTTGCCAGCCTTCATCCCATTGGTCATTGAATAGAATAACCCTGGGGCTTTGTTCCCTTACTTGCAGAACCAAATTATCAAAGTCTACCTCAACATAATTCAAAATTTCGCCTTGCAAATCTTGCTGGGCTATTTTTGGAAAAGCAGTTTCAGGAGAAATGGCTACAATTTGTAGTGGATTAAAATCTGGTTCTAAAATTCTTTTAAGTGCAGTGTTTGGATCTAATATCTCGAAGTTCGAAAATCCCATGAATCGTGAGATCGCATTTTTCCGTAAAATAATTTGATTTTCAGAGTTTATGTCATACTTAACTCCTAATAAATCTAATGACCGCTCATTCTCAATATCCGTGAGAATTCCTGCCCGTGAAGTAATCACCGGAAATGGCTGGTTCAAGTGATAAATATATTCCAAATAATTATCATCATATGATGAATCAACTCCCCCATATGTTCTTTGTTCAAGTGGGATAGACAAGCTTGCCTGAAGTTCGTTATCTGCGATTCCATTAACTCTTGTTAAACGGTTTACTCTAAAATCCGGCGATTCTTCTATAAAAGTTTTATTCTTTGGATAGTATTCCTTGTAATTGACAAAAGGTGAGCCACTATAAGTGCTTGAGTACATGTATACATAAGTAAATGAAATCAAACTTAGAAGAGTTATTGTGCTCAGGGAACCTATTTTTCTAATAGTGTCCGTACTTTTATTGCTTATAATCTTATAAGTTATCAGAATTTGTAGAAAAAATAATAGGCTCCCGATCAATAAACCAAATACTGAATTTTGATTAGAACTTTGCGCTAAATTCTGTGATTTGCTTGAGTATACATATGTCAGAATTAGAAGAAAAATACTCAAGTTTGTATAAAGCATTGAATATTTTTTTGTCTGATAGTTTTCATAAAGTATATACAAAAACGCAAAAACCAGCTGATTGAGCAGAAGTATTCTTACGCCAGAGGTAAGTGTATCTTCAAGAAGCAAAAACAAAATACTTGAAATTGAAATCAATACATATGTGTATACTCTCAGCAAAGAATTTAACCCAATGTACAGCAGAGATATTTTAAGATTAGCAAACAGGTTTAGTACTAAACCGAACAAAATTATTAACAGCCCTATGTAGAAAGAGATTGATAAAATTTGCGAATCTCCAAATACTCTTTTGAATTCTGAATCTTGTGACACTTTTACAATTAGCAAAATTTCAAACAGGACATATGACAGGATAAACATTGATATTTTTTTAGTTATAGATGTTGATATTTCCAGCTTAGATTTTTCAATGATTGATAATGACTGACAAAGTAGTAAAAGAAATAACCAATTTATAATTGGTTTCATAATTCCAGGATGTGTACCCATACCTGGTAAAAGTATTGAAAATATATCTGAAAACGGTTGAAAGCCATAAAGATCTGCTAACCAAAAGAACATAAAGGCACCAAAAAGTATTTTTAACCTATAGTTGTTGACACTAGTTAAAGCATAAAGCACGAGTAGCAAGGGGATTATCCCAAAATAAAGTCCTACGTGTGCTTGGAGATGTGATCCAGAAAAACCTAAGGCATTAGAAATTCTTGTAGAATCTCCAATATTAATACCAAAATTTGTCGGATTAAATGTTGTTAAACCGAAATAAACTCTGTTTCCCTGTGTAGGAATCGAGTTGTTGATTGCGGTTCCACTTAAAAGCCCGGTAACAATAGGCACATACCTTGCAATATTCAAACATAATGCTACAAAAATTGAACCCAGAAAAATGATTACAAATGATTTATTACTATTTTTCATTTTAAAGTTATTCTTAAGCACCATTACGGCAGTTACAATAATTGGGAATAGGTTACCTAAAATATAAGTAGGATGGGGAAATGAAAGTATTAAAATAAAGCTTGAAGTTAGCAATAGGCAGTTATGGGCATAAATTCTTTTTGACCACGTTATCAATGTATAAATTGCTAATGACATACCGACATACATGAAGGTTCCTATAAATGTTGTTGTTGTAAACCAAAAAAACATACCGAATTGGGCCACATACCCTACAAGGTATGAACTTGATACTTTTAGCGCACGAGCAATATGATTCCAAACAATTCCGATTATCACACAGTTTATAAGGGATATTAATCCAAGAATCCAAACGGTAGTTTCTTCGGATAAAAACCGCAGAGGTTGTAAAAATAAAACGAGAGCATGCGAATGTATGCTCTCGTTCATATTTAAACCAGAAAAAATGTAAGGATTCCAGGAACTTAAGTGTCCGAATAATTTTTGAGATATGTTCCCAAAAAGTAAATTTGGAATATGCGAAAAATATAGATCACTTCCCGGAAGAAAAACCCTTCCCAAAAAGATCGGATAAAAAATGAATAAGGCGGGAAGTGTATGAAGAAATGTTATTTTATAGTGATTAAGATTAGTTTTAAACAATATATTCTTATTGGGTTTCATAAAGCGTAGTTCGCTTGAATTGCATCATTTCTAAACATTTTTACCGTTTCAAGCGAGTACTCTTCTAAAGATTTGCCAATGAGTGAAAGTTTATTCAGAATATCTTTTGTTGCCGTTATAATATGACAATTGATTTGGTCGGCTTGTATAACATTTAGTAGCTCTCTGGGACTTGCCCAGATTAGTTCTGTTGATGGAAATTCTTTAATTTGATTTAACGCATCAATCATGATTGGCATAGGATCTCTGCCAGTATCCGCAATTCTTCCGGCAAATATTGATATATAGTTTGGGGTTTGTGGATTAAGATTCTTCAAGATAGTTTTCACTTGATTAATCGACATAACAGCGGTGACGTTCACTTTTATCCCATGAGAGGTGAGTTTGTTTATAAGCACAGAGGTTGGTTCGCCCAATGTATTTGAAACTGGAATTTTTACATAGACATTTTCGCCCCACGATGCAATCTTCTTTGCTTGTGTTTCCATCTCATCAAAATCATCGCTAAAAACTTCAAAGGAAATCGGCTTATTCTTTATCTCACTTAACACCTCTAAGGCGAATTTTTCATAATTTGTAATTCCAGATTTTTTCATCAGAGTTGGATTTGTAGTTAATCCTTGAATATATGGCAGTTGCGCCATTTCAATCATTTCTTTGGTATCAGCCCCATCGGAAAATATTTTTACCTTCGCAGAACTATTGACTTGTATCATTTGAATCTCCAAACACACTTATCACGGCCTCTAGAAGTGAGGATACTTCAATGTACGGTTTAAATGGCTGTTTTTCATCATAATTATAATTAATAAAGTATGAAGGTATTCCCAGCGCTTGACCAGCCGCAATATCCCGCCATCTATCTCCCACAAGGAAACTCTTTCGCAGGTCTATATTCAATTCACTAACGGCTGACTGGATGAGGCCTGGCTTTGGCTTTCTACAACTACAGACTGGTTCATCATCGTGCGGACACATGTAAAAGTAATCTATTCCAGTCATGCCTTGTATTCGATCATTAATTTCCGCCACTGATTCATAGGAAATTTTTCCACGAGCAATATCGGGTTGATTTGTGATTACCACTGATACGAATCCATTTCTTTTCAGAATTTCAATAGCTTCTTTTACTCCAGGTAAAATTCGTATTTTTTCAATTGTGTCAGGAGGATTTGGCATTCCGTTTTTTAAGATAATTTTGTTTACTACACCGTCTCGATCTAGAAAAGCTGCTGGATAGGGCTTTTCAAACCTCACCATTTAGTTGAGGCGCTCTTTAATTTTGGGTGAGATACAAGTAAGTGCCAGATTATAGTTTGGAAAGATTCAGAATGTGGGGTAATTGTTTCTGGATTTACGGTAGGAATCACGATGCAATTATCTGCTTCTTGCTTTGTGTATCCACCATCACGTCCAACAATCCCTGTAATGTGAGCCCCAACTAATTTCGCAAAGTCAATGGCTTCAATCAAATTTGTGCTTACATTTTTTTCTTTACTTCCGCCACCTACAGACAATATAAATAAACAGTCGTTTGAGTTCAATTTACTTACTTTCAACCAACCAGCAAAAACAGTTTCCCAACCTTCATCATTAGTACGTGCTGTAAGTTCTGCAACGTTGTCGGTTGGCGCGTAAGATTCAATTCCGGCTAATTTTCGAAAATCATTTACAGCGTGACTTGCGTTAGCTGCACTTCCTCCCACACCCAAAACAAAAATTCGACCATTTTTTGTTTTAACATCTGCAAGTAATTCAACAATTTCTTCTATTTCATCAGGATTAATTTGTTTTGAAATTTCTATAGTTTCTAACAAATGTTTTAAACTAAAACTCATCTTAAGCCCTTCCTAACTTGTCTGAAAGTTCCCTAATTCCATGAACCGATCCTATTTCATAAAAACGTTCGAAGACTTCAAAACCCTCTAATTCATTATCCATACTCAAAATATGGCAAAGATCAGCTAAGTCATATGGTTCAGAGTGCTTTATTATATCAAACGCAGGGGAACGAAAATAAGATAATCCGTAATCTATATATGATGCTTGACTATTCCCTAAACCTTTGTAATATTTTATTTTGGTTCCGGAAGTAAAAGTTACATTTGATTTATCAAATTTATTTTGGTTTCTATATACTGCCATCACCGCCAAGGACTCAGAGTTTTTGAAAAAGCTTTCGACAAGTTCATAATTGGTGGGGAGATAGGAGTCACCATATAACACTGCAAATTCTTTTCCAAGCAAAGGGATTGCTTTTTTAATCGCTCCTCCTGTGCCCAATTGACTGCTGCCGTCAAATGAGTATTTGATATTTAGTCCAAATTTCGAACCATTACCTAGGTATTCTTGAATTTCGTTGGCTTTATGAGAGACACAAAAAATCACGTCTTCGAACCCATTTTTTTTAAGCAATTCAATTTGCCAGTATACAAAAGGTTTTCCAGCAATCTGAACAAGTGCTTTTGGTTTATTCATACTGATTTCTTTTATTCGTGTTGCGAACCCACCAGCCAATACCGCTATAGGCAACATCAAGAAAGTATTACTTTCGTACCCTCAAAATCAAATTTAAACCGGACTTCTTCCAATCCAATTTTGCTAAATTCGTTTCTTATCTTGTCTTTATCGTTCACATAAAACATTAAAAACCCACCACCACCAGCGCCTACAAGTTTCCCGCCAATTGCGCCAGATTTCATGGCGATGCTATAAGCATCATCGATTGACTTGTTGGACATTCCTTTTGATCGTGATTTTTTGTGCTCCCAATGTTCATGCATAATTTCACCAAAACGTAAAGTATTTCCTAATAAAAGCGCTTCTTTACTTAGTTGACCAAGATTTTTCGTGTAGTGGAGATTTTCCAACATTTTATCATTTTCTGTATTTGATTTATCCACTTGGTCTTTAAGTATCGAACCTGCTGATCGTGAAATACCGGTAAAAAACAGCACGAGGTTATCTTCAAGATCATGAATAGTATCCATACTAATGTTTAAGGAATTCGTAGAAACTGTTCCATCTTTATGAAAGAAAAATTCTGTAATCCCACCGAATGCTGAAATGTATTGATCTTGTTTACCTATAGGTTCTTGCAATCTATTCATTTCAATTTCACAAGCTAGCTCCGCAATCTCCCTCGGGTGTATATTCTTTCGATAATGCGAATGTAAGGATTTGATTAATGCTGTCGTAAAACTACCGCTTGATCCAAGACCTGTACCTGAAGGGATGTCTGCAAGCGTTGTAATTTCTATCTGCGGAGTTTTTAATTTAAGCTCTGCTAAAACTTCTCGGATTATCGGGTGTTTTACCTCGGCTACAGTTTTCACATGCTCTATTTCGGAATATTTCAAATAAATACCTTGAGTGAAAGGGCGCATAACAGTTACATAGACATATTTATCAATTGCCGCTGAAAGTACATATCCTTCATGTTTTCTATAATACGATGGAAGATCCGTTCCACCACCACCAAGTGAAATCCTAAGCGGGCTTCTAGCAATTATCATTCGCTTCCTTTCTGGTAAACCTCTTCAATAATTCGAAGAATTTCCATCGAGGATTCAACATTATCTGAATTATTTAACCCTGTATCAATATCTTCCACAAAATCTTTAAGCTCGTGCATCCAAGATTTATCTGACTCTGGGTACGTCCAAGTTTCAGTTTCGGGAGGCCCCATTTCTGGCTTCATTTTGTGGAAAGTTAAAGTTTCCAAGCCGTAGCTTCGGCCAAGGCCAGTTATTTCTAATTTTCCAGTTTCACCATAAATCTCTAAAGAAAACATATTTTTCCACTCAGTGCAAGAGGCATGCAAAAAAGCTAATGAGCCATTTGAGTTTTTTACTGATAAGAATGCGTTATCTTCAACATCCATTTTCCAGAAATAGGTTGGTATTGCTGCATAATCGAGATTTACCGGACCTAATAACCCGATTGCTAAGTCAAGTAAATGTGTACCTTGATCAATTAGTTCTCCGCCGCCCGATTTTGATTTATCTGCCCGCCACTCTTTTTCATAGCCCACACGGCCTCCATGGCCATAGCGCCCGCGGATAAACATGATTGGGCCAATACCGCCTTTAGCCACGATTTTAAATGCATCAATAATGGCGGGATGATATCTATGGTTGTATCCAACATGAATTTTTAAGTTTTTTTCTTTTGCTATTTTAGCGATTGCTTTAAATTCACCGTAACTTATTGCACCAGGTTTTTCTACGAATACATGACGCTTTGCATTTAGGACAATTCTAGTCAATTCTGATAATCTATCGTGGGTAGTTGCAATAATCACTGCTTCTATTTCTTTGCTATTTATCAAATTTTCTAAATTTTCATAAGCATTTACATTAAATTCAGCCGCAAAATTTTTGGCATTTTGAATATTGCTATCATAACAACCAAACAAACTTGAACCATTCGGCATAGACTCAGCGCGTTTTATCCCAATTTTTCCACAGCCAATCAATGCGAATCTCATTTATACTTGGCCCCAATCAATATTATGGTTCTTAGCTGTAATTCTGCGAAGAGTATAAAGATCATACTGTTGTAATTCACGTAAGTGTAATGGCCATTCTTCCCAATTATCCCAATTTGCACTTATGCTTTTACCGGAAATACCATCTGATTTTTCAGATAATAAAAATTCAATTAAATCCAGTACTTTTGGTTTCTCATTGATTTCAGCGTCTAGTATTTTTCTTGCAGAAACAATTTCCTGATCGTCTGATGATAATTCAGAATTGAGAATTTCATGCTGCATATGAGAAGGAAGGATCCCTGGAGAAACTATATTTATCGTGACTTTTGAATTTTCATTTTCCAAATCAAAATTTTCAACAAATCTGATTAAGGCGGTTTTTGAAAGGCTATAGGGCATAAAATTTCGCCGTGGCGTTGTTCCACCACCACCTGAAAAATGTATCACTTTCAATTGTTTTTTAGTATTAATATTATTCGTAAAAAAATTAGTAAAAAAAATGCTCGAGTACAAATTAATGCGCATTACAGAGTCAATATCTTCCCAATTCAGTTTCAAAACATTATTAATCTTACCTTGAATTGCTGAGCAATTAATGTATGCATCAATACCGTAGTTAGCGACTTCTCCTGCAACTCTTTCCCAGTCACTCGGACTCTCTAGTTGGCAGTGAATTGCTTTAATCTTAGATTGAGTAAATGTCTTGCTTAATAATTGAACTTGTTCACTAAGTTTATTTGGGTTTCTTCCACCCACAATAATGTCGTTTCCTAATGCAGCAAGGCGGTTTGAAATTAGCTTTCCAAGATAACCAGTTGCTCCTGAGATATAAATAGTTTTTGTCATAATTTAGATTTCTAAGTATTGTTTGTTAGCGAGAATAAATCGGGTGGTATGACGTATGCTTTCTTCAATCGTATACTTCGGGTACCATCCAAGTTCACTAATTTTTTTTGTGTTCAGATGGATTATTGGATTATCTCCAGTCCAACCTTTTTTTTCAGTTCCATATCGTACAGTTGGGGATAATTGCATTTCTTCTGTAATCCACCGTACTGAATCCTTGACTTCGCAAGCATCATTTACACCTAAATTGTAAATGTTTATCTTGCTATCACTCTTTAATAGCGCACAAAATATTGCAGAAATGCAATCATCCACGTGGAGATATGATTTTCTTTGATGTCCATTTCCTAAAACTCTTAACTCACCAGAATCTATAAGAAGTTGCTTTATAAAATCAATTACGTGGCCGTGGGTGTACCTAGGTCCTAAAATTGAAACAAACCGCAATATCCAAACTTGAATGTCAAAAGATTCAGCATAAGCAGAAATAAAACCTTCGCACGCCAATTTTGAAGCGCCATATAATGAAGTCTGGATTGGAAATGGGCAATTTTCAGGCGTTGGGATAAGTTCTGCTTCACCGTAAACAGAACCCGTGGATGAAAAAACAAATTTCTTAACTCCCGCAATTCGTGTAGCTTCTAGCACATTATGGGTGACAATAACATTCTGTTCTAAATCTTTTGAAGGGTTTTCTGGCCCAAAACGAACATCGGCATTTGCCGCTAAATGAAATACTGCGTCAGAACTTTGGAAAATATCTACAAGTCCTTGTTTGATCATTAAATCTCGCTCATAAAATTCAAAATTGTCATTTGTGAGTGCAGTCTTTAAGAAATCAATTTTACCCGTTGAAAAATTATCAATTGCAACAACCTTAGTACCTTTTGATAAGAATTTATCAACTAAACTACTTCCAATAAATCCTGCAGCACCAGTGATTACAATTTTTTTAAAATTTAATTCAACTTTATTTTCCAAAATTAATCCATTCACCAATCAATAAAAACATTTTTGTTCTCATATATTTGTTAGATACCTCCATGTTTTTAGCTTCCAAGGACTGGTGCGCTAGTAAGGCTTGCAGATCCTTATCAGAGCGCACAAATCTTCCTCTGTCAGAATTTGCTAAGAAGCGCGAAAAAGCGGTTTGGTTTTCACAAAAGCACGGATCTAGCGAGGCTATAACAAAGTTTGGCCGAATCGTTTTTATTCCTTTTATCAATTCTCCAACTTCATTATCTGATAAGTGGTGAAACAATCCTAAAGCAAAAAATAATGTCTTTTCTTCTGAAAATGGTACGAGCATAGGTAAATCTAAAATTGAGCCATGAATAAAATCTCGATTGGGATAATTTTGTTGCGCCTTACTTACATAGGGTTTGTGTAAATCTATACCTAGATAAGATGTTTCGATGTCGATTAAACCTGTAATGTTACCTGAGCCGCAACCGAGATCAATCACGGATAGGTCTTTGTAAACATTTTTCATTCGAGTAACAATTTTAGTTGTAGTTCGATTATGCCCACCTAGATTTTGCATTAAATTGTAGAAGAAAGGTATGTCTAAAATCTTTTTAAGTGCATCGGGAATTCTTGGTCCATTAGAATTATAAATCATTTTTACCCCGTTTCTGTTCAATAATTATATTGTAGCGAGATTAAGTCCAGTTCGATTAGATTTTAGGGGCGTCTTAAAGTTGAAAATTCGCATAAAAACCTCCTTATTCTAACTTTTACTTCTATAATAAGTTGGTGCAAACGACATTGATAAGCGTAGTGGTTCCAGTTTTTAATGAGTCATTAAACATTAGGGTATTTGTTGATGCTGTTAAGAAGCAACTTGAGTTAAACACAAAGAATTATGAAATTATTTTTTCGGTCGATCCATCTAATGACGGAACAGAAGATATTATAAGAGGGTTAAACCAATCTGACTCGAGAGTTAAAATGATTCGCATGTCACGGAAATTTGGTCAAGCCTCTTGCACACTTGCGGGTATCAGAGTAGCAATAGGGCAGGCTGTAATTGTAATGGACGTCGATCTTCAAGACCCTCCTGAATTAATACCAGAGTTAATTTCCGCCTGGCAAAACGGCTTCAGCGTAGTTCTTGCTCAACGAATCAACCGCCGTGGTGAACCGATTATTAAAAAATTTGTTGCAAGTATCGGATACAAATTCTTAAATCGTTTCGCTGAGGTTCCTATCCCTAAAAATACCGGAGATTTCCGTTTGCTTGATAGAAAAGTTGTAAATCAATTACAAAGATTCCATGAGTCTAATGCCTTTTTACGAGGATTGGTAGCATTAGTCGGATTTAAAACTACAACAGTTTACTTTGACAGACCAGCTCGAACCCATGGCTTTACTAAGTATAATAAGTGGTTTGGAAGTTTTAAAATTTCTTTGAATGGAGTAGTTGGATATACAACTGCTCTATTAAATTTGTCGATGTTTGCAGGAATTTTTATTTCACTTGTGGCATTCCTGGTTGGTGCGACATATGGTATTTCAAAGCTAGTGGGTGGAGAATATCCAATTGGAAATCCAACTATTGTTATTTCAGTTTTAGCAATGGGCGGATTAAATCTTTTTTTCTTAGGAATTTTAGGTATGTATGTTTCAAAAATTTATGAAGAAGTTAAATCTCGCCCAAGTTTTATCATTGAAGATTCGGTTGGTATTGAGGAAATAAATTTCTAATTTCTTACCAATTGGATTTTGTTTGAACGCTCAATTTAAATTCGTTAAATCAAACAGAATGATTCATGCGCACTAGAACGATTTTCTACTATTTTGTAATGTCAACAGCTATAAATCCATTTAAATTCTAGGATTCCTGCATGAACAGGAAATATCTGATTACCATCTTTTGATTTCTGAATACAAAATCAATGACCTGGATAAGAGATCCAATATGATTTCAATGACCTCTTGCATTTAGAAGTTAAATCCTTCAACCACCCTCATGGGGGGCGCCTGTACTACTCGTATTTTTCTTCAACAAACTCCGATATGATTGAGTCTAGTGCATCCCTGTTTTGACCTGGATTCAGGTTTATCAATACTCTTGCACTTGGGGCCTTTAGCTCAGTCGGTAGAGCAACAGACTTTTAATCTGTGGGTCGTCGGTTCGATCCCGACAGGGCCCACATTTTCCAAGAAATTTCTACCGCTTGATTTAAGGTTCGAAAGTTATAATGCTGTATAATTAAAATAGCAGTAAAGATTTAACACTGTGATAGATCAATCCAAATGTCATAAATGTCATAAATGTCATAAATGTCCGATTTATCCAATACTCGCGACAATTAGGTGAATAATCCGTAGAGGTGAATAGAGGCAGCGACGGCTGGCTTGAGCAAGACAAAACCGGTTAAGCGAGGGGCAAAACAAAATGGCATTTAAGGCCAAGGCATCCAAAGCAGTTGAGGGGTCAAATCCTGCCTCTTGGAGTGTTGCCCAATTTTCATCCTTTTACACACAAAACCGATCTGAGCTAATCGCCCACGCCAATCGGATTGTTAAAGATAAGGCAAAGGCTGAAGAGATCACCCAAGA
>CANHBE010000019.1 GCA_947458575.1 Flavobacteriaceae bacterium
GGTGAGCACGCGCGTTTTTCCCGAGCCAGCACCGGCAATAATAATCATCGGCCCATCTTTTTGTAGAACAGGCTCTTGTTGCGCTTCGTTAAGTTGACTTATGTATTGTTGCATTTATTGAATTGACTGAGTTACTAAGTTGACTCAGATTGACAACAAAAATAGGCATTTAGTGATGAAGAATCGAAACGAGTTTTCAACAATTGAGAGATTTCCGCTATTCTGTTTCTGGAACGGCAATGGCATCTTTTTCTAAAGAAGCAATTACTTTTTCTTCTTCCTCTGTAAGCACAATTGCATTGTTCTTCTGCCAGAATTTACCAGTATACTTTGTTGGTTTATCATAGAGATACTTCTTCTTGTAAACCTCTTTTTTATCATAAGTCAAATCGTCTTTTTCAAAATCAGTAACAATCAAATCGCTTCTAGATTCTGTATATTCTTGGTACTTTTTTGTCCAAACTTTGTAACGAACATATCTATTGTTATGCGACAATACATAATTATTATTGACCATTTTATAAACCGCTCTAAATTTGATATCCAAAGGTGACGCATGCATACCCAGAAAGCTAATTACCCTCGGATATTGCTTGTGACTTTCCGCAAAATGCATGTCAACATCATAGATTAATTTTGTTTCTGGATCATAAACGAATGAACCCTCATATAATGATTTTTCTACTTCTTGCTTAGGTTCTATGATAATGACATACAGTTCTTTACCATCCTTGTTCTTTCTGGATTTTAGCGTAAATTCATAATTCTCAAAATCTTTCTTATTGATTACTTCTTGTTCCAAGAATTGAAAAGTATAACTGGTCAAAATACCTCTTTGTACATTTAGTGTGGCACCAAGTTGATCGTCATCTTCTGTCGGTAACTCCAATGAGAAAGAACGGTTTTGCTTTACAATCAAATCAGATTTTGTCTTTTTAGTTCCGCCACTTGCATGATAATCGAGTAAGCCGTCGGAAAACTTTTTGTACTTACCATCGAGTTTTACAAATTCTCTGTAGTAAGTATGCAAAACAATGGGTTTGTTAAAACGGGCTTTGGAAGCGGCAACAATATCCAGTAAAATTTGCTGTAACGGAATCTTTGTCACCATGACTTCCTCTAGTACTTCTTCGCTTTGTTCGAGTCGAATAGTTTGGGTTTCCTCTTTAAAATCAGCAACTGGCACAGACATCAACTTATAACCCAAACACGAAATCAAAACCACGCCTTCCTTGGGAGCCGTAAGTTGAAAAACACCTTCGTCATTGCTAATCGTTCCCATCGCTGAATTCTTAATACCTATGGAGGCCGCAATAATAGGTTCATTACTCACCGCATCTTTCAAAAGACCTCGAATATTCACCGTTTGAGAAATAACATTGTAACTAAAGAGTAATAAACAAATGGCGCAAAGTTGTTTCATAAGAGAGCATTTTGGTTTAGGCTAATTTAGTTGAAATATATGTAAATAAAAAAAGCTCAAGTACATTCTTGAGCTTTTAATCAAATAGAAAAATAAATCTATTGCTTCATTATTTTTTCAGTCACTTTTATGCCATTATTAAATTCAACTTGCAACAAATACATGCCGTTTGACAAGTTTGAAATATTAATTTGATTTTGATTTCCTTCATATACTTGCTGCCCTATAGCATTCACCATCGAACATTTCTTTATCGTTTCCTTTGCATCGATATTTAGAAAATCTGACGTTGGATTAGGAAAAATAGAGTACGCTACCATTGTTGGACTTTCCACACCTAGTGGGATTGCTGTTCCTTGTAGGTAAAGTGAAATCGGAAAATACCCCTCAGCATTTACAAATTGAGCACCAGGTACACTAATTCTAAAATTATGAGTTCCTGCTGTTAACGTTCCTCGATCTATTTTTCTAATCGGAATGTTATAGCCTGGACACCAATTACTAAAAGACTGCCAAGCTGCATCGGTTCTTGGTGCAGAACCATAAATTCCGTTGGGCTGCGTATTATAAACTCTGTATGGTTCACAGGTTGGTTCTCCCGGTTTATAATTTAATATGTTAGTAGTAAAATCATCAAGGTAAATATAATGCCTTCTTCTATTATATTCTTCCCCTCCTGTATTAGCACCGTGATTTGAAGTAATCAAGTAAAAACTTGAATCAGCTATGTCCGTCGGTAAATTAAAGGCAATAGTTCTTATCGTCGTGCCAATAGCATCGGAAGCCCCTGCTTGGTAATTATTCATATAATTCATAAAATTCAACGGTAGCAAGAAATTATTACTTGAAACTAACGGAGTGCTATCTGAAATAAGCGATAGCGTACCGTAAAAAACACTAATAATTCCGGCACATCCTGCCACTTGTGTTTGCGCAGCATAAGGAACGCCAAACACTTGAAATTCAATCCAAAAATCATAGGCTGCCAGCATTTCAGGATCCTTAAATATCTTGGCCATATTATCAATATTAAAAACATAAGGCACCTCGTACGGCGCTATATTTTTATTCATAAATGGCGTAATAAACCTTGCCAACTCAATTTTTGGAACTGTATTGGTGTCATACGTCAATGCATCTTTCGGCGCAAATGCCAAGTTAACATTACCAATTCGATCATAGTTATCACAATCGGCTTTGATAGTTATATTCAAACCCATCGTACTTCCAAATGCAAGTAATTGTTCTGAAGTTAATTTCTTCGCGTACAAATCATTGCGATGACGAATAATACCATCAGGAACAGGTTCGTTGACTACCGCCGCATAACCATCATAAAATCGAATTTGGTCAAAAACCGTAAGCGAAGTAGTTTGCGCCTTCAAATCGAAAGCACTTACACTCAAAACACTAACCAATAAAAACAGTAATTTTTTCTTCATAATATATTTAGTTTATGTAAAAATAGTTGAAAATCTTATACAAATCTTTTCTCCTGAATTATTTTTTTAATCGATACAAAAAGGATGGAATGTTTTACTTTTGCAACAATAAAAATCAAAATTACTCCTATGAACGCAGATAAAGCCCTCGAATTATTGTTTTACACATTGCCCGCCTTGATTACTGGCGGTGTTGCTTATTACTTGTTTACAGCCTATTTCAACGACCAACAAAACACCCGTCGTTGGTTGCTTCAAAAAGAAAATCAAAAAGAGTCTTTGCCTTTGCGCCTGCAAGCTTTCGAACGTATGGCGTTGTTTTTAGAGCGTATCAATCCAACTAAACTGCTCATTCGCATCAAACCACTTTCTGACGACAAACACGATTACGAAAACCTAGTCATTGCACAAATCGAACAAGAATTCGAGCACAACCTAACGCAACAAATCTACATGACCGACGAATGTTGGACCATCATCATCACAGCGAAAAACGCCACAATTCAAATGATTCGCAAAGCCAATATGAGCGACCGCGTGGATAGCGCCGACAAATTGCGCGAAGTAATCTTATCTGACTTAATGGAAAAAGCGACACCAAGTAGCGCCGCTTTGAGTTATTTGAAAAATGAGTTGAATGGGTTTTTGTAAGCTGCTAAGTTGCTGAGTGCCTGAGTTGCTATGTTTTTAGAGTTGCTAATCAATGTGTGTTTTGTTTTTTTAATCAGGAGCTAATCCGGCACCCGAGCTTTTTGGCGAACTGGCGAAGCAATCCGCTTTATCTTTTGTGCCGAACGCCGTCACAAAAGGATGCCACTGCTATCCGGGCTACGGCAATACGTAAACCAAGACAAGCTCAGTACCTTAGTCACTCAGCAACTCAGCAACTTCCTACCTCGAATAATTCGGTGCTTCCTTAGTAATCGTAACATTATGCGGATGACTTTCCGTTATACCACTAGACGTAATTCGAACAAACCTTCCTGTATCTTGCAAAGTCGCAATGTCTTTCGATCCGCAATAACCCATTCCAGCACGTAATCCACCGATGAATTGCTGCATGCTTTCATTCAATTCGCCTTTATACGGCACGCGACCTACAATGCCCTCTGGAACCAATTTCTTCACATCGTCTTCTACATCTTGAAAATATCTATCTTTCGAACCTTCTTGCATCGCTTCTACGGAACCCATGCCACGATACGACTTGAATTTTCTCCCTTCAAAAATAATAGTCTCACCAGGAGATTCTTTCGTTCCAGCTAATAACGATCCTAGCATTACACTATCCGCTCCAGCAGCAATCGCTTTGGGAATATCACCAGTATAACGAATCCCACCATCGGCAATCACTGGAACGCCACTGCCTTTGATTGCAGCAGCAACTTCTAACACCGCAGAAAACTGTGGAAATCCAACACCCGCAACCACACGCGTCGTACAGATAGATCCCGGTCCAATGCCGACTTTCACACCATCAGCGCCATTCTCAACCAAGAACTTTGCGGCTTCAGCCGTGGCGATATTACCCACAATCACATCCAATTTCGGAAATTTCCCTTTAATTTCTTTCAGAACATTCACCACACCTTGCGTATGTCCATGCGCCGTATCAATAATAATCGCATCCACACCAGCATTCACCAACGCCTCTGCTCTAGTGACCGCATCAGCCGTAACACCAATCGCAGCCGCAACTCGCAATCTTCCAAAAACATCTTTGTTGGCAATGGGTTTTTGGGTCAATTTGGTGATATCTCGAAATGTAATCAATCCTACTAATTTATAATCAGCATTGACCACCGGTAATTTTTCAATTTTATGACCTTGCAAAACGACTTCTGCTTGTTCTAACGACGTTCCTTCTGCCACGGTAATCAAATTAGTACTGGTCATCACTTCAACAATCGGGCGTGTACTATTCTTTTCAAAACGCAAATCGCGATTGGTCACAATTCCTTTTAGTTTCTTCGAATCATCAACTATGGGAATACCGCCAATTCCAAACTCTTTCATCGCATTCTTGGCATCCGCTACAGTCGCTGTTAAAGGTAAAGTCACCGGATCGATGATCATACCCGACTCGGCACGTTTCACTTTACGCACTTTCGCCGCTTGTTGCTCAATCGTCATATTCTTATGCAACACGCCAATACCGCCTTCTTGTGCCATCGCAATCGCCATAGAACTTTCAGTTACTGTATCCATAGCAGCGGAAACAATAGGAACATTGAGCGTAATATTTCTAGAAAATTTGGATTGAATACTGACTTCTCTGGGAAGCACATTCGAATAATTGGGAACTAAAAGGACGTCATCGTACGTTAATCCTTCTCCGATAATCTTGTGGTTGTGAGCGTTCATTGCAATTTGTAGTTGTAGTTAAATTGCGAGCAAATATAAAGAAATTTAAGGAAATATAAAGGGTATTTCAAACCTAAATGAATACCTTGCATAAAGAATTTAATTCTACCTGAAAGCTGCATTATGACTACTCAAAACTCCACGATAACAGGACTTTCAGAAAGCGAAGTGATCCAGTCTAGAACAACTTCAGGTCGCAATTCGCTAGAGCATCAAGAACAAAATCACTTATTGCATTCTATTATCGACATGGTGAAAGAACCCATGTTCCTCCTACTTGTTGCTGCAACTGCTATTTATTTTATTACAGGAGAATACGGTAACGGGATATTCATGGCGGTAGCCATTGCCATCGTTTCTGCCATTTCTTTGTTTCAAGAATCGAGAAGTCGAAACGCTATTGACGCCCTAAAAAAATTATCCCAACCCAAATGCAAAGTCATTCGCGACAGCAAGGTAGTGGAAATCTTAAGTGAAGAAATTGTCTTGGGCGATTGCATCCAAATTGAAGAAGGCACTTTTGTTCCTGCAGATGGCATCATCTTACAATCGAATGATTTTTCTGTAAATGAATCGATACTCACGGGCGAATCGCTCTCGGTATTCAGAAGCGAAACCTCCGAAAATAAACAGGTTTTTCAAGGTACCATCGTAGCCAGCGGTTTGGCGATTTGTCAAGTAACGGCTATCGGAAACCTAACCGAATTGGGGAAAATTGGAAAAAGTCTCAGCGCCATCGAAGAAGAAAAAACACCGCTGCAAATTCAAATCGGCAATTTCGTTAAAAAAATGTCAATTATTGGCTTGGTGATTTTTGGTATTGTTTGGGGCATTAATTACTACAATTCACATCAAGTTTTAGGAAGTTTATTGCAGGCACTGACTTTAGCAATGAGCGTCATTCCAGAAGAAATTCCAGTGGCCTTTGCGTCATTCATGGCTTTAGGTGCCTGGCGATTGCTCAAAATGGGCATCATCGTCAAACAAACGAAAACGGTCGAAACGTTAGGAAGCGCCACGGTAATTTGTACAGACAAAACGGGAACCATCACCGAAAACCGCATGACGTTGGCGCAATGGTTTACTTTGGAAGATAACCTGTTGCATGTTCCAACGGATCAAAGAAGTGATTTAGACAATGAACTCCTAAGTCTATCCATGTGGTCTAGCGAGCCCATCCCGTTCGATGCTATGGAAATCGCCTTGCACGAAGCCTACGAAAAACTCGAAATCACCGATGATCGCCCGTTCTACCAATTGATTCACGAATATCCGTTAAGTGGCAAACCACCGATGATGACACATGTTTTCCAAAACAAAGCAGGACATCGCATCATCGCAGCCAAAGGCGCTCCCGAAGCTATCATGTCGTGCTCTAATTTGTCAGAGGCACAAACGCAGCAAATTCATGATGCCATTACCACCATGACGCAAGAAGGTTATCGCGTTCTAGGCGTTGGACTTGCCGATCTGGATGGAAACAATTATCCGAAAACGCAACAAGAATTCGCTTTTCAATTTAAAGGACTCGTCGCGTTTTACGACCCGCCGAAACCCAATATCAAAGCGGTTTTTGAGACGTTTTACAAAGCTGGAATTCAAGTGAAAATTGTCACAGGCGATAACGCTGCAACGACCACCACCATCGCCAAGCAAATTGATTTTAGAAATACACATCAAACCTTAAATGGCGATGAACTGATGACCATGGACGACGCGACCTTGAAAACCAAAGTCATGGAAACCAGCATTTTCACCCGCATGTTTCCCGAAGCGAAACTCAAAATCATCAAAGCACTCAAAGACAACAATCAAATTGTAGCCATGACTGGCGACGGCGTGAATGATGGACCTGCGCTAAAGTCCGCACACATCGGCATTGCCATGGGTAAAAAAGGAACGGAAATCGCCAAAGAAGCCGCCAACCTCATCTTGATTGACGACGATTTCGCAAAAATGGTCGATGCAATTGCGATGGGACGAAAAATCTACCTCAACCTTAAAAAAGCCATCCAATATATCATCTCGATTCACATTCCGATTATTCTCATTGTCTTTATTCCACTGGCGTTGGGCTGGATATTTCCCAACATCTTCACGCCTGTTCATATTATATTTTTAGAGATTATCATGGGGCCAACTTGTTCCATCATCTACGAAAATGAACCGATGGAAAGCGATTTAATGCTACAAAAACCGCGACCGTTATCGAACACTTTTTTCAACTGGAAAGAAATCCTCCTAAGCATTATCCAAGGATTGGTGATTACGGGCGGTTTGCTTTTGGTTTACCAATATTGCGTCGCGAATTCCTGCACCGAAAACCAAACCCGAACCACCGTTTTCCTAACTTTGATTGTCGCCAATATTTTTATGACGTTGGTCAACCGTTCTTTCCACTACTCGATTTTCACCACAATTCGATATAAAAATAATTTGGTGCCGATGATTATCGGAATCACCATCGGAATTACGCATTTACTGCTTTGGGTTCCGTTGTTTTCAAAATTCTTTCAATTCGAAATGATCACGACCACACAATTACTGGTAAGCGTTGGCGTTGGAATGATTTCGGTGTTGTGGATTGAAATTTATAAATGGATGAGAAGATGAGGAAAGACTGTAGGACTGTAAGATTTTAAGACTGTAGGACTGTGAGATTTTAAGATTTTAGGATTTTAGGATATACAGAAGCTAGGGGCAAATCTTATAATCTTACCTCTAGCCCCGATGGCAGTGGAAATCCTTTTGTGAGGTAACGAAACAAAAGATTGCAGCGAACAGCGGGATTAGCTCCTAATGAAACTCGCCAAACAACTTCGACGCTTCGTTATAACTGCTTTCGAAACTCATTGGACTCGTGTTCGTATTCGCCTTTTCAGCCGTAAAATACGACAACATTTTCTCCGTTGGCATATTGCCAGTCAAATCGTCTTTCGCCATCGGACAGCCTCCAAAACCTTGAATGGCGCCATCATAACGGCGACAACCGGCTTTGTAAGCGGCATCAATTTTCTCAAACCACTTGTCGGGCGTGGTGTGCAAATGCGCGCCAAACTCGATGCTCGGATATTGTGGAATCAAATTCGAAAATAAATAAGAAATAACTTCAGGTGTAGAACTGCCAATCGTATCCGACAACGACAGAATCTTCACGCCCATGGTTGACAGTTTTTGCGTCCACTCGCCCACAATTTCCACATTCCACGGATCGCCGTATGGATTGCCAAATCCCATCGACAAATAAGCGACAACTTCCTTACTGCTAGCATCAGCAATGTTGAGAATTTCTTCTAACGTCACCAACGATTCCGCAATAGTCTTATGGGTATTTCGCATTTGAAAATTCTCCGATATCGAAAACGGAAAACCCAAATACTGTATTTCTTTGTGTGTGGCGGCAGCTTGCGCTCCTTGTGTATTAGCAATAATGGCGAGCAATTTACTGGTGGTTTGCGACAAGTCGAGTTGGGCTAAAACCTCCGCAGTGTCTTGCATTTGTGGGATGGCTTTCGGAGAAACAAAACTCCCGAAATCAATCGTGTCAAAACCGACCCGCAACAGCGACTGAATGTACGTCACCTTTCGTTCCGTGGGAATAAAAGGCTTGATACCTTGCATGGCATCGCGCGGACATTCGATGATTTTGATGGTTTCCATAGAGCGCCAAAGATAACAAAGTATTGGATTTTACGAAATCGTTTTCTTGTAATAATTCTAACCCGTAAGATACAGCAATATCTAAATTCAAAATTTTACAAAAACCACATAGAGACATAGAAAAAAAAGAGCTGTAGAGACCAACTTATTGTTTCACATAGCTGTAGTTTCTATGATAAAATGAAATGTCTTTATGAATTTTATAATAACTATGTTTCTATGTGGTTGAAAATAGAGTAGTAAATTATCTGATAATAATGAAAACTATGGAACCTTACAATCTCGCTAATATCTTCTTATTAATCGCTTTCACCAAAGCAGGACCTTCGTAGATAAAACCAGTGTACAATTGCACTAAACTAGCGCCAGCTTCCAATTTCTCGATCGCATCTTCAGCAGTATGAATACCTCCAACGCCAATAATTGGAAAGGCTTTATTGCTTTGCTCCGACAAAAATCGAATGACATCTGTAGCACGTTTTGTCAATGGTTTTCCTGATAATCCGCCTGTTTCATTTTGGTTGGGTGATTGCAATCCATCTCGAGAAATCGTCGTGTTTGTTGCAATAACGCCAGCGATTTTAGTAGTTGCGACAATATCAATAATGTCTAATAGTTGTTCATTAGTTAAATCCGGCGCAATTTTCAAAAGTATCGGTTTGGCTCTCGGCTTGGTTTCATTCTTATTTTGCAACGTTTGCAACAATTCTGTCAATGGTTCTTTGTCTTGTAACGCTCTTAAATTCGGCGTGTTAGGGGAACTTACATTCACTACAAAATAATCAACCACGTCATACAATGCATCGAAGCAGATTTCATAATCAGAAGTCGCTTCTTCATTAGGAGTGACTTTATTCTTTCCAATATTCCCGCCAATCAAAACGCCGCTATTTTTTTTCAATCGCTCTACTGCTGCTGCGACACCGCCGTTATTAAATCCCATTCGATTGATAATCGCGCTGTCTTCCCTCAAACGGAAAAGTCGTTTTTTTGAATTGCCTTCTTGAGGTTTCGGCGTGACAGTTCCAATTTCAATAAATCCAAATCCAAAGTTCGACAGCTCATTGTACAACTTCGCATCTTTATCGAAACCGGCTGCTAGTCCAACTGGATTTTTAAATTTCAATCCAAAGACTTCACGTTCTAATCGTTTATCATCAACGGTATATAAAGATTTACAAAGCCAAGAAAATCCTGGAATCAAATTCAAAATGCGAATCCATTTGAAAGTAAAATAATGCACTTCTTCTGGATCAAACCAAAAAAGTATCGGGCGAATGAGGAGTTTGTACATGCTGTGTTGTTGTGTGACAAAAGTAAAAATTACTACAATGTAAATTCTATTTATTAAAACAAATTTTATTTATCTTTAGACTTCTAAAACTACACGCCATGGAATGGACTGCCAAACTTATCACCCACAAATTCGAAAAGCGAATCGCTGTATATTTTGAAAAAAATGCCGCATTAATTGAACGCATCCGAACTGTCAAAGGCGCGCGATGGAGTCAAACTCGCAAATGCTGGCACGTTCCCAATACCGAAGAAAATCGCCTTCGCTTCAAGATTATAGAACCCATCATTCGGTATCCTTCTGCCGATGGAAAAGTGCAATTGAAGAAATTTGAAGATTGGCTTAAATCCCGGCGCTACAGTGAGAATACCATTCGAACTTACTCCGAAGCGTTAAAAATGTTTTTGACGTATTTCAATTATAAATTGGCGGCAGAAATCACCAATGAGGATTTGATTTTATACAACAACGATTACATTCTCAAGAATAAACTATCGCCTTCATTTCAAAATCAGATTGTCAATGCGATTAAGTTGTATTATTCGACCGTTCAAAACAAAAAGATCGCCATCGAAAATATTCACAGACCGAAGCGGGAGAAACTACTTCCGAATGTACTGAGTAAAGAAGAAGTAAAACGAATTCTAGAAGCCCATGTCAACGTAAAACACAAAGTGATGTTATGTTTGATCTATAGTTGTGGATTGCGCCGAAGTGAACTTCTCAATCTGAAACCCCACGACATCGACTCGAAGCGAAATCTCATTTTCATTTATCAAGCCAAGGGAAAGAAAGACCGGATTGCGCCATTGTCTCCGAAAATTCTGGAAATGTTGCGATTCTACTACGCTGGCTACAAACCCAGTATTTGGCTGTTTGAGGGACAAAGCAAAGGCGAACAATATTCCGCAAAGAGTTTACAAAGCGTCTTAAAGAATGCCGTTTCCAAGGCGCGAATCAATAAGCCAGTTACCTTGCATTGGTTGCGGCATAGTTATGCTACGCATGCAGCTTAATCTAAATAGTAACTTAAAAAACATTAACTTTGCATAACTGATTCAATGAGTTATGATAAACCTAGCAATATATTTAAGAGTCTCTACTGGCCAACAAACGTATAGTCGCCAAGAACAAGATATCAGAGACTACATCTCAAAGATATATCCCGAAAACAAATACAATCTTGACGTATACGCAGAGAATATATCAGGCTTCAAAACTTCAAAAGACAGGCCCGAATTAACAAATTTTCTTCAAAAGGTCGAAGAAAATCCAAAATTTTACAGATGCCTTTACATATCTGAATTGTCAAGAATTGGAAGAAATCCCATAGAAGCACGTTCAATCATAACAAATCTGCTTCAGAAAAAAATTGATGTATGCGTAACATCTACAAATGGCGGCACTAATTTCTTGAATCCAGACGGTTCAATTGATAAAACTAAGTTCGCTGTTTTAGGGTTATTAATGGATTTTGCCCAAATAGAAATTGATGTTTTTAAGGAACGTTCGGCATCTGGTTTAAGAGATAAAATATTGAACGGAGGTGTAAATGGTGGTTTATTTCAACCCTATGGTTATGGTAAAAGTGAAAGCAAGAAACTTGTTATAGATGATGAAGAAGCCAAAGTGATTAAATTTATTTTTGAACAGTACGCGCAAGGTTTTGGTATGGGTCACATTGCCAACCTACTTATTGAAAAGAAAGTCAAAACTAGAGTAAATAAAGCGTTTGGAGAAAAAATAAATAAAGATAAACAAGGAAATAAAGTAATTTGGTCTAAATCTCAAATTCATAAGATTTTAAGCAATTCCTTGTATTGTGGAATTAGAACTTTTAGAAGAATTAAAACTAGAAATGAATATGGCGAAATGGTTGATAATTCAGAGACATTCGATGCTACAAACATTGCCATTATATCAAAAGAACTATTTGACAAATGCGCTGATATAAGAATTAACAAGAAAGCCAATGGACGAAATATGGCAACAAAAAATGTTATACTACTTCAGTATTTGACAACTTGCGGTTGCTGTGGAAGAAATTATACTCATAAAATTGGCGGTGGCAAAAAATTGTACATCTGCTCCTCTACCGTTGTTACAACCACTCCTTCATGTTCTAATATTGGAATAAATATAGACTTAGTTGAAAGTGTTATTTATGATATCTTATGCAGCACAGATACTGTTTTCAAATACTTAAATGATACTGAAGCAATAAAAAAAGACTTAAATGACAAAATAAAATTATTAGAATCTACAATACCCTTTGCAGAAAAAGAATTAAAAGACAATGAGCAAAAGATTGAAAGACTATTAGAAACTCGCCTATCAAATGCAATATCTCATGAGAGATTTGTATCTAAAAACAAAGAATTAGAAACGGTATCAAATAATCTTACAGCTCAGTTAAAAATTCAAAGAGCGCAACTAAAATCGAATAAACACTCCCTGAAAAATTTATCCAATTCAAAGGTTAGTACCAACCTACTCAAAGAAGCAAAAAATGATAGAAATAAACTTAAATCAATTTTCAAACAATTGATTAAGAATGTGGAAATTACTGGTCTCAATTATCAATTCGTTAGACTTGACATCAAGTTACATGTAAATAATAATGAGCTTGATGGTATTTTAAAAGTAATAATTACCAGAAAAGGAATAAGAAAGAAACCATATAAATTTCAATATCAAGCCAATTATATTGGGATGTATAATCCATCAGAAGAGTTTGAAGAAGATTACTATGAAAGGCTGAATAATGACGCTAAATATAATTATTTGAATACTAAAGATTATAATGAAATTGTCAAAAATTTCAATATTGTTTCTGACGAAAATATTATAACACTAGAAAAGATAAACGAATAATTGTTTTTGTCATAAACATGCTAAAGTTGAATATCTTGTTAGCTGTACATCCACAATGCTTTACAGAGGTTTTTTATATAAATTATTTTATAAGTTCTGTGCTCATTTTAAGATAGACTTATCTCAATCTTTTTTTAATATTTATTAATTGAAAATTGATTTTTTGATTAATATTGTTATAAAAACTAAATAAATTTAACAATGAATACACCAGTTTCTAACATTCTTTTTCAACTGAATTTCAATACAAAAGAGGAAGAAGAAGAAATATTATCTGGCTTCCTTGCTAGATTAGAGTACAAACCAGAATATCTTCAATCAAGCGAAAAACCTGACTTCGAATTTCAATATAAAGATAAATTGATTGGTGTTGAATTAACTAAATACTATTCTGATTTTTCAAAAAAGGGCTCTAAAATACATCAAAGAATTTCTGAATGGAAAAAAGTAGCAAAAGGAATAAAATCTAAATTAATTGAAATAAATCCAGATTTTAAACATTTGTATGCTTCAATACATTTTAAAGATGTAAAATTCAAGTATAACCAATTGTTAAAAGATAAATTATTCAATGAATTATTAAAATTAATTAATATCGACGATATTAATATTTTAAACAATAAGTCAATATCAATTAATAATAAACATAGTCCTAACTTATTTACAATAATTGATTCTATTCAATTTTACATTGTAGATATTGATAAATATTTATGGTGGGATTCATCTTTGCAATCAGGAACAGTAATTCAAAACAATAATGCAATAAATGAAATTGTTGAACAAAAAAATAAACTTTCAGAAAACTATAAAATTGATTTCTTTCAAAAATGGTTATTAATTTATGCTGCTGGTATAGGTTTACATGATATGCTTAATTTTGACAATAAAAGAATATTAAGGCAAGGCAAGATAACTTTAACTGATATTGATGAGCAAATAGATGACAATAAAATACCAAACATAAATTCAACCTATTTTACCCACATATTTATATGGGATAAATTTACCGAGAAAATATATCTTATGTATCCATATAGTAAAAAAATATTTGATGCAGGAGAATTGAAAATATGGGTAAATCACTTACCACTAGAATGGTAATATTGTAAAAAAAACTCACTTATGAAATTTAATAAATGTTCGCTTTAGTCGATTGTAATAACTTCTATGCAAGTTGTGAGCGAGTTTTTTAAACCATAGGTCATGGGCAAGCACATCGTTGTACTATCAAACAATGATGGTTGAGTTGTTGCGCGTTCCAATGAAGCCAAGACGTTAGGAATAAAAATGGGAGTTACTCTATTTGAAGTTAAAGACTTGGTTCAGCAACACAACGTTCATGTGTTCTCCAGTAACTACGAACTTTAAGTTGTACATTTATAATTAGAAATATGTTATTTTTCTCTCAACTACTTTAACTGGTTTAATCTTATTTGATTCTATTTTCTTAATCCAATTATTATGTTCATCATATTCATATTTATATGTATAATCAAAAGTAATTTTTAGATTGCCATCCCTTTGTGAATATGAAATTATATTATGATTTTTATCAAAATCACATATTGTTATAGATTCTAATTTACCTCTGTCTAAATAGGTCTTTTCTTCAATTACATTATTATGTTTATCATATTTATGTAAAACTTTATACTGAAAACTACCATCCTCGTTTAAAACTGTATATTCTGTAAGATTACCTTTTTGGTCAAATTTTTCAGAAGTAACATTTTTACCTTTTTGTTTACCATTGATGTAAAGGATTTTTAGTCCATTAATATTGAATTCGTTTAATTCTGTATATCTAAAGTTTTTAGTATCAATATTAATTCGTCCTTTTTCACCGTTAACATCTAAATAAAATCCACTTAAAAACTTACCATTATTATCAAAAGTTATAATCCAGTTACTATCAAAAAAATCAATTTGAAATGAATTGCCAGATGTAACTTCACCATTAACAACAATTGCTTCAAACATCCTATTTTCAACACTTTCCACTTTATCTTTTAAGTACATTTTCTCGGTATCCCTCTCAATTGATTGGGAGTTAATAGTATAAGAAATTAATACTAAAATTAAGAGTAGTATTTTTTTCATATAATAATTATTAGGAAATATATACATCTATAATGATGTTAAGATTTTCTTGAATTTCAAGTCTTGGGGTGGATAAATTAATTGTATGTGTTTCAGTAATCATAAAACATAATTAAATTAGTTTTGTAAAAATAATACAAATTATGAAACGAATTTTATCACTTTTAATATTACTTACATTAATTTCTTACACCAATGTATTTGCATGGGGTCACAAGGGTCACTCATTGGTTGCTGAGGTGGCATTCAAATACTTGGATGCAAAGACCAAACAAAACGTTTTAAGTTACCTTAATGGTATGTCTATTGAAGAAGCTTCAAATTTGGATGGACGAGATGAGAAGTGACTCCAAATACGATTATATGAAGCCGTTTCACTATGTCAACTTTGAAAGAGGTTCTGCCATAAAAGCTATGGAAGGGGACAATATAATAAACACGCTAAACCAAACTCTCAAAGACTTGGATAACATCAAATCAATGTCCAACAATGATATAAAGCTGCAGTTGTTTTATTTGTTTCATTTGATTGGTGACCTGCACCAACCACTTCATGTTGGTTATGGTGAAGACAAGGGTGGTAACTCTGTTCAAGTTTCTTTTTTTGGAAGAGGTTCCAACTTGCACAAGATGTGGGACAGCGAAATCATAGAATACAAAGCACTATCGCTTCAACAAGTGCTTCAGATGAATGATTACGAACCTTCAGAGTTATCAGCCATTAAATCAATTAATGTGATGTCGTGGGTTAAAGATTCCAGAGTTTATCTTAAAGGAGCATACAATCTTAACGATGGAAAGATTGGTGATGTTTATGTGGATGCAAACTATCCTATAATGAAACAACAAATCCTTAAAGCAGGATTGAGACTTGCTAGCGTTCTGGAGCACTATTTCAAGAATGCAAATTATGTTGCATCAACCAAAAAAGATGCTGATGGTGACGATACCGAAGTCTCTGTTGCCATTGATGTAAACAAAGCATCAGAATATGAAGGTAAATTGGTTAATACATGTGCTAAGGTTTATAGCACCAAGGTTCTTGATAGCAATGGAATGACGTTCTTGAACTTGGGCGCTGAGTATCCAAACTCACCACTTACAATTGTTATCTATAGTGATTCGCTGGGTAACTTTGATAACAAACCAGCAGATTACTATAAAGGCAAGAATATTTGCATTGCTGGAAGAATTAAAATTTATAAAGGTAAACCTGAGATTATTATTAATAATCAAAATGCTCTACAAGTCAAATAATTTGGCAATTCAAAAACATGCCAAAGTTGAATATCTTGTTAGCCCAATATTCATAATACTTTACAGAGGTTTTTAGAAAAAAAAGGATGCTATAAGCCCGTGGGGTATTTTGCGAGTATACTTATAGTGTCTTTTTTTTATTTTAAATCGTTGTGAACCCCAATAAAATATATGCTTGACAGCATATTCAACTTTAACATCAATTAGAATTACTCAAAATTGCTTTTATAATTCTGAAGGTTATTCCAAAACTTATCAAAGCTCGCATAATTGATACCGTGAATCAAATCAAATCTATCAGATACTGGTATCTTGTTGGTCGTTTTATCACCCAATACATTCCTTAAATCAGCAATTAGCATTCGGTTCGTTACCCTTGAGTTGAATCGCTCTTCAAGCAGCATTCTCTTTTGGGTCAACTTGTCTTCAATAGGGGCGCTATCAGCGACTTTTAACTCCGTTAAATCTGCTTGTTCTTCCGCAACATTATCTTGGCTTATTTGGCTTAATATGAGCTTGTAATGCTTTTCAACGGTGGCCTTGGCAACACCAGAAAGTTCTTGAATCTTTCTGATGGTTATTTTTTGATTATCAACCATGAGTTGCTTGATAGCTGTTGTAATAACTTCAATTTTATCTGCTTGTAACTGGGTATTTTTGTTTTGTCCTACACCTTTATGATTTTGCACTACATATACACCTCGTTGACTGTCTTTCTCTTCTTCTCCCTCTTCCTTGCCCTTGTTGTACTTATTATTGTATTTAGTGTATTGGGAACAAGGTGTAGGACAAAATTCTTTTTGGGATGAAATTAAATTAGCGCACCAATGAAACGCTATATAATTGATTCCGATTCAACCATATTTTGAACTGCTCTTCTGAGCTCAATATCAAAACCCAACTGGTTGCTTTCTCTTGAAAGCCGATTCATGATTCCAAGTTTGCTTTTTATATTGCTCCAATATTTTTCATAAACTAGTGGCACAAATACCAAGTGACCATACCTTGTCCAGAATTCGATATCAGAATAGCCCAAGTCCCTAATCTCAATAGCTGTTAGCTCAAGTATGTTAACATTGGTATCAACCACATCAACTTCTTGAACCACTTCTTCTTCAATTTGAGTTTGTTGGCTCCATGATATTTTGTGTTCTTCATTGACGCCATACAAGTTGGTTATCTTGAGCGTGTACTCCAAACCAATCTTACTGAATTCTTCTTTTACAATGGCTAGTATGGCCTCATAGTCGCTTCTTTTGATGATTAGCGAATCATGCTTGGTCAAACAGAAATACTTGAGCCTCTTAACTCGTTTCAAGATGTTATCAATAAACAAATCCGATTCGATTCTTTGTAACATAATTGAGAATTGATTGTCACCATGAGCCTTCTTATAATCATCAATCCAACCAACAACGCTGGGGAATAGCTCCTTGATTTTCTTCTTATAAGCCGAATTATTTCTTCTTGAACTAAACATTACTTCAAACATGAGACTTTTCCCGTTTTTAGCGCTTTTAAGGCTCAAATTACTTGCGATATAAGCATATAGATTCCCGCTTACAGAAAGCTCCTTAAATAGCTTATAATCAATTGTGTTGAGGTGACTTTTAAGCAAGTTGGTTAACAATACAAATTGTGAGTTTGATAAATCGATTTGTATAAGGTCATTCTGCAAACAAATGGCATCAACAAGAATAGAAGCCATGTTGGTCAAGTTGGTGTCCAAGCGATTATTGGTTGTGTTTCGCTTTGCATCTAAGCTATTGTATCGTAGTCTGTCAAGACTATTCTTGTAATGCATTTTCATGGTTACTTTCTTATCGGCTATAAACTTTGATGGATAAACTACTTTGTATATTTTATCGTCTTTAATCAAACACTGACCAGCCAATAAACTTGATATTACTTTCTGAGTATTCTGAAACAACTCTACTCCATTGCTTGAACGTACTTTTATTGAAGGAGGTAATATTTCATTATCAACTATAAACTCATCTATGGTAAGCTCTTCTATTCTTTTAAGTGCTATATCATACAATAAATCATACTGTATGTTAAGTGTATTTATGTCATCTGTAAACCACTTTCTATAGGTATAATTCTCTTGTGTTTCATTCTTTATAATATCCTTGTAAGTCAATGTAGATAAGGGTTCCCAATATTTTTCCTTACATAGTACATTGATTGGATTTGAATCAAGATTTACAAGAAGGGATTGACTGGGTTTGGATAGATTAGAAACATACTTGGGGTTGACTACATAATCATATGATTTATGAATAACTTGACATGGTGTTCCTGAACGTATTACAACATTGTTATCAAGAAGCACATTTAACCACTTGTAGTATTTATCATCAAAAGCTTTGATTAAATAATTCTGTGGTTTAGGTGTTGGAATGGTTGCATCCCAATGTTCCGCTATTGAATCACGATATAGTATACCAACAAATTTGTAGCAATGTGATATTTGTGTTTTGGTTAGGGGTAATTGTTTGATGTCATCACGAAGTTGCATTGGCAATGTGACATAGGATTCTCTTGTAGTTTTTGGTCGTATTTGACCAGCTGAATTTCTTTTCAATTTTCATAATATATAAAGGCTTTGTTATGTTTGTGTTTGAGGCGTTGGTTTTACCACCAGCCTTAACCCTCTGGTAATTATTCAGAGGGATGGTGGGATTTAAACTTTACTGTTTTGAACTTATATTCAATATTGATTAAAACATACTTGATAATAAATATGTTCAACAATATCAAAATCCGATAGAAAGTAAAGTCTAGTTGAAAATAAATTACGGAAGTGGAGATGTACACAAGTGTGTCAACATGCTAGTCGATAATTTGTAAAGGTGATTTAACTAAACAAGTTAAATCTGAAGTTTAAAAAAGGGTTTTAATCTAAATGTTATTTTTCTGTCTCCGTTTATGGATTGAAACCACCATAGCTCAACCAAGACATGGGACCAGTTATAACGCAAGAGCGCTATGTCCAAATATACTCAGAAAAAATGGATTTTGCAATGTTTTGACCCATCAATATGAATTGTGTAATTCCAAAACAGCCTTTGTCAGAAATGAACAAGGCTAAGGAATGTATGAAAAAACAAGCAATAGCAATCAATAAAAACTACCAACACAATAGCGATTGAAACAACACAAAAAAAGGTGCTATTATGTGCTACTTATTCAATCTTATTCACCTGCACCAGCTCTGTGACTCAAACCCGTATTCATTGTAAAACACATCGTTGAAAGCCTTGTATATAAAGCCGTTCGCAAGGGCTTGAAGTATTTTGCTCAGAATTTAGTTAATATGAGCATTGCAGCAAACAACCTGAACCAACTTGGCCTAGAGTTAATTGCATGCATAATTTGGTATTTGTTTGATATAGAACTAAGTTTGTTAAAATTTAAAAAAAAAC